>JADGOU010000341.1 GCA_017882835.1 Frankiaceae bacterium
CGATGACCAGGACGGCCAGCACAGCGATGGTGAGCATCGCGTCGCGCTTGTCCGGTGCGGTGTAGTAGTGCCACATGTCAGGCCACTCCTCCGATTTCGCGGGCCATCTGGGCTTCCGCGTTGGCTACCTGGTCGAAGTCCTTCTCGCCGCCCTCGGCCCGCATCCGGGAGTCGGTTTGGATGAGGTCCCACTCGAGTCCGCCGCGCAGCACCAGGTGGTCGACCAGGGCCGACTGGGTGCCGATCTTCCACAATCCGCAGGCTTTCGGCATCGACGGGAGCAGCGACGCCTCCACGTCGGTCAGCTGTAGCGCCTCCACCGTGGCCGCGATCTGGTCGGTCGGCTGGTTGTAGAGGATTCGCGTCGACGTGTCTGCCAAAAGCCCCATGGCCAGGTCACGTACGGCCGGCTTGCTCCCCATCAGGTCAGAAATCCGGTGCAAGGCGATGAGCGTGGCCGACGACGCGGTCCGCTCGTCACCGCGGCCGAGCTTTTGGCCTTCACTGGTGCGCCGCACGATCGCCTCGTACTGGGCCTGGCGCCAGAACTCGTCGAGGACCTTCAGCCACCGGTCCTTGGAGAACGTGAGCGTCAAGTCACCGAGCGCCTGGGCGCAGGTCATCGTCAGCGCGATCGCCGCATCCGACTTGCGGATCCGGGAGATGTCGATGACATAGCCCGGCCCGTCCAGGTTCAGCGGGACCGGGTCGCCGTCGAACACGCCTTGGAGTGCCCCGAACAGCATCGAGCGGAACCGGAGTGCGATCTCGATGCTGTACGCCTTCAGCAGCGCCAGCTCGACCGGTACCGACGCCGCCATTTCTGCGGTCGGTTCCAGCATCAAGCTGACCAGCTCGGGCAGGCTCGGCTGCTTCACCCGGTCACTGGACTCCCTGGTGACCTCGCGCAACGCGAGATCGATGAGGGTGTCCTCCCACGCCGTCAACGGCCTGCCGGACGCGGTCTCGCCGAGAGCCTTCAGCAGGGTCATCCGGTGCTGGTAGATCTGCTGGCGGTACTCCTCCTCCCCCATCCACGCCGGCCGCGGCGGGGCGTACAGCGGCGACAGCGCCTTGTCCAGGCCTGGGCCGAGCGCGGCATGTCCGGCACCGACCTGCTTGGCGAGGCTCGCCATCTCCCCCTTGGTGTCGGCCGGCACGAAAAACTTCACGCCGTACGCACCGAGCCGAAGGCACAGCGTCTTCAGCAGCGACGACTTGCCGGTGCCGATCACCCCGACCAGGAGCATGTTCAGATTCGTGACGACACCGGCCTGGTACATCCGCCACGGGTCGTACAGGAACGGGCCACGGGTGTACCGGTCGGGGCCGATGTAGGCCCCAGAGGCGCCGGTGCCCCGACCCGCCTGGAACGGGAACAGGCCGGCCAGTTGCCGCGTCGTCTCCGCATGGGCAGGCAGCCGCATCTGGTGATAGACCCGCCCGCCGTGCGGGCCTTCCGGTCCGATCCCGAACTCGAGGCCAGGCGCTCCTGACAGGTCCAGCTTCTCCGGATGCACCACTTCGTCGGCCCACTGCTGCCGGCTCGCCTCATAGACGCTCAAGGTCCGTCCGGCGCGGATCCGATCGAGGGCCCTCATCGCAGGCCCTGACCGAGTGGCAGCGCTGCTGCCCCGAATCCCTGGTCATGCTCGCCGTATAGCCGCACCACATCGAGTGACGCCTGCTGAGCCAGTCGCTCGATCTCGTGCGACGCGTCCTCCAGCTCCTCCAGGGTCGGGGCGCTGGTCGACAGCAGCACGATCACCCGGGGCATCGCATGACCCGACACCAGCTCGTCTTCGCGGCGCTCCAGGTCCTGCGCCTCGACCCGCGCTCGCCGTGTCGTGCGCCGCTTCATCCCGTCTCGGATCGTCTGCTCCGAGATCACGTCGGCGGAGCGCATGTTGATCTTTCGCTGCGCCGCCTGCGGCGACACCGGCTCGAAGACCAGCGACACTGCACGACGACACGAGGTCGTCAGCAGCAACGGCCACAAGAAGCCGGCCGGGACCTCGCTGCGTGGCAGCTCAGCAGCCCACCAGGCACGGTGGAACGCCGAATCGGTCCGGTAGTGCCCCCAATGGTTTTCTGCACGCATCGGCCCTGCCGCTGCCGGCGAGACACCAGAAGGCAGCCCGGGATCTCCGCCCTGGTCATCGCCCTGGCCACCGCCACGCCGAGACCGGACGGCCCGCGTCGCAGGGTCGTACGCGTTGCGGATCACCTCACCCAGCCCGCGCGGCGAGCACAACCCCAGCACCTCGACGCCGGCCTCTTTGAGACCGTCCTTGACGCGCTGCGCCTCCCGGTACACGACCGCGGCCGCGCCCGCCTCCCCGCCACCGGCCTGCCGGATCTCCCGGTCGGCCTTGCTGGCCGACACCACGATCACCACGTACGACTCGTGAGTCTGCTGCACCTGCCGGATCGAGGTGACCAGCTGCCGGTACGACTGGTCCGCGAACCCACCATCACGGACCCCGTGCGTCGAGTAGTCACGAGCCAGGGACTCGCCGGTGTCCGGCTCGGTCCGCTCGAGCAGCTGAAGCCGCTTGATCACCGTCGTGCCGGTGCACGTTGCCGCCAGCATCTGCCCGAAGCCCGCGATGTAGCGGGCCTTCGTCGCCGAGTCCAGCAGCGGGAACGTCAAACCGCGACACTCCAGCACCGCCGTGTACGTGCCCGCACGAGGGTCCTTCACGACCCCGATCAGCTCCCCGCCACCCGCGTCGAACTCAAGGATGTCCAGGTGCGCCAACGTGCCCGGCAACCGAAGCCGAGGACCTTGCCGGTCCTCCCTGAACACCCCGCCACGGAACACGTCTTCCCCGTTCCACTGCTGCACGATCAGGTTGAAGAGCACGGGAACGTACTCGTCGAGCTGACGGCCCCGCACCGGAAGCAGCGCCATCGCCACAAAGGCCGCCGTCCCCGCCACACCCAGCACCGACCATTGACTCCCGGCCGCCAAACCCCCCGCCAAAGACCCGACACCCATCAAGATCAGAACAACCTGAGGGATGCGCAACCCCAGCACGAAACCGCGCGACTCGCGCGGACCCATCCGAACCATAGGAACCGTAGAAACCGACATCACAAGGCCTTTCGCATCATCATCACGGCTGAGCCGGGGGGGTAGGGGGAGGAGGAGGCGGCATCGACGGAGCAGCCGAAGGAGCGACAGCTTGCGGAGGCAGCCCCCCGTAAGACCGAGGGAAAGAGCCAGGCTGCGCGTGCTCGGCATCACCCAACGCACCGCCACCGGTCCCGACCTGCGAAGCGACCATGCCTCCCACCGACGCAGCCGTCGAGGCAGCCATCATTCCCGCCCCAACGATCAGGCCTATCGGACCAGCAACCGACCCAGCCGCCGCCGCCCCGCCACCACTACTGGCAGCTACACGAGCCCCACCAGTTGCGGCACCACCGCCGCTGGCTGCGACTGGCGTCGACGGCGCGTTCGACGCGAACACGCTCCGCGCCGAATCGCCCATATCGACCGCCGACCGGCCAGCCGCGTCGATCCCGTGAGAGGCGCCGCCCATCCGCTGGCCGGCCGCACCCTCCATGACCCCGAACAGTTTGTACAGGACGCCAGGGGCAAACGCGGAGAGCCCAAGCACGACAAGCCCCAGCACAGCCGACCAAAGGTTCAACTTCCCATCAGCAGGGACCGACACCAACGACGCCCCCAGCCGTAGC
>JADGOU010000342.1 GCA_017882835.1 Frankiaceae bacterium
GGTGAGCGAGCCGTGCTGCCGACGGGCATCGCCATTGCCCTGCCGGTCGGGCACGCCGCTTTCGTGCATCCGCGCAGCGGTCTGGCCGCCCGGTGCGGCGTGGGGCTGCTCAACAGCCCCGGCACGGTGGACGCCGGCTACCGTGGGGAGATCCACGTGATCGTCGTCAACCATGACCCCCGCCAGCCGGTGCGGCTGCGCCGCGGTGACCGGATCGCCCAGCTGGTGATCCAGCGGGTGGAGTACGCCCGGTTCACCGAGGTGCGTGAGCTTCCGGAGTCGGCCCGGGCGAGCGGGGGCTTCGGCTCCACCGGCGGGTACGCCGACCAGACTGACCCAACGGCCGCCGACCAGATTCACCACTAGTCGCTGTCGACGGCCGAGTAGGGCGAGGAGGAAGTCCGGGTGATCCGCCGCAGACGTGCTGCCGCCGACGCTGAGCCAGCGGACGCCGAGCAGACCGATGTCCCGTCGGAGCGCGAGGCCGACGGCACCGACCAGCCCGAGCCGGCCCCGCGGCTGACCGCGCCCCGCGGTCCCTGGGACGCCGATGACCTGCCCGCCGAGGTCAGCGACGAGGTGGTGCCTCGGGTGGACCTTGGGGCGTTACGGGTGCCGGTGCAGGATGCCGAGGTCCGGGTCGAGGTCAGCCCCGAGGGCGAGGTCGTCGCGGCCACGATGGTGATGGAGCTTGGGGCGGTGCAGCTCAGTGCGTTTGCCGCCCCTCGCAGCGAAGGAATATGGGCGGAGGTCCGAGCCGAGATCGCGACCGCCCTGCGGGCCGGCGGCGGAGTCGCCGTGGAGGGTGACGGGCCGTTCGGACCGGAACTGCGCGCCCGGATTCCGGTCGCCGGACCAGCCGGCGCGGGGCTGCAACCGGCTCGGTTCGTCGGCATCGACGCGCCCCGGTGGTTCCTGCGGGCGCTGATCACCGGGCCGGCCGCAACCGATCCCGCGCAGGCCGCGGCGGTGGAGAGCGCGCTGCGCAACGTCGTCGTCGTCCGCGGTGGGCAGGCGATGGGAGTTCGGGACCCCATTGCGCTGCGGATCCCGCGGGAGGTGGTCGAGGCCGCCGGTGCGACCGTCGAGGCGGCCGCGCGGGAGGGCGAGTCCGATCTCGATGCCGAGGCTCACGTCGATACCCAACCCTCGCTCGACCCGTTTCAGCGCGGACCGGAGATCACCGAGGTTCGCTGAGGGCGAGCAACCCGCTCCGCCCGCATGCTGGGCTGTCGTAGCCTTGATGCATCTGGCCATGGTTGTGGCCGGCGCACGACCGACCGCAGGGGCATCGCATGAACGTCTCCACCGGCCGCTCGGCCGGGTTCCTCCGGCGGACCTTGAACCGGCTGGCTGCCGACGATGATGAGCCGGTCGCGCAGCACCTGCAGACAGCCGTGGAGTCTGCCGGCGCCACTCCGATGCAGAGCTGTCCGGTCGGTGAGCGGGTCTGCATCGCCGGCACACTCAAGGTCGTGACCATGCAGCCGCGGGCCGGGGCGCCGGCGCTGGAGGCAGTCCTGTACGACGGCACCGGCAGCGTCACCCTGGTCTGGCTCGGCCGTCGGCGGATCGCGGGCATCGAGCCCGGACGGTCCTTGGTGGCTCGCGGGCGGATCACTCGCAACCCCGCCGGCGCGGTGCTCTACAACCCGGACTACGAGCTCCGGCCGACCGGCTGGACCGGATCCTGAGCGCGGAGCCGGAGCGGCCGCAACGGCCACTGCTCGCCGACGCGATCGGGGGCTGGCGCGGCCTGTTCGACAGCGCCCTGGCCACCGTCGTGTTCGTGGTGCTGAACGCCGTTGCCGGGCTCGGGCCGGCGCTGATCGGCGCCGTCGGGACCGGCGTGGCCCTGGTCGGCGTCCGGCTGGTGCGCCGGCAGACTGCGCAGCAGGCTTTCAGCGGGTTTTTCGCGCTGGCGGTGGCGGCCATCGTGGCGGCGCGGACCGGTGAGGCGCGCACGTTCTTCCTCCCCGGGATCGCGGTCAGCGCCGCCTGTTGCCTGGCCGCGATCGCTTCGGTGCTGCTGCGGCGACCACTGGTCGGCATCCTTGCCGCCGAGTTCGACGGGTCGGCCGAATGGCCGTCCCAGTGGCATCGCGACCCGGTGTGGCTGCGGGTCTACTCGCTGGCCACGCTGGGCTGGGCACTGGTGTTCGGGCTGCGCGTCGCAGTGCAGGGGGCGCTGTACCTTAGCGACGCCCGGCTGGGGTGGCTCGCTGCCGCCCGGCTGGCGATGGGGTATCCCGGCACGATCGTGGCCGTCATGCTGACGGTGCTCTACCTGCGCCGCCCGCGCCGTTCAGAGGGGGTGGTCGCCGAGTAGGACGTCGAGCTGGTGCTCGACTTCGGGCGCCGCCACCAGCAACAGCTCGTCCCCGGCCTCCAGCGGGTCATCCGGCGTCGGAGTGAGCACCCGGCCCTCTCGCAGGATCGCCACCAGAGCGCTGTCCACCGGCCAGGGCACGTTGCCCACCCGTTGGCCGACGATGTGCGCCTCCGGCGTCAGGGTCAGCTCCACCAGATTGGCTTGACCCTGCCGGAAGGTCAGCAGCCGGACCAGGTCCCCGGTGCTGACCGCCTCCTCGACCACGGCCGCGAGCAGCCGCGGCGAGGACACCGCGACGTCGACCCCCCACGCCTCGTTGAACAACCACTCGTTCTTGGGGTGGTTCACCCGCCCGACGACACGTTGGACGCCGAACTCGGTCTTCGCCAGCAGCGCCATCACCAGGTTGACCTTGTCGTCCCCGGTGGCCGCGATGACCACGTCGCAGCGCTGCAGGCCGGCCTCGTCCAGCGAGCTGAGCTCGCAGGCGTCGGCGTGCAGCCACTCCGCGCCCGGGACGCTCGACTTCTTCAGCGCGTGCGCATCCCGCTCGATCAGCAGCACCTCATGCCCGTGCTCCAGTAGCTCACCAGCGATCGAGCGTCCCACATTGCCGGCGCCGGCGATGGCCACCCGCACGTCAGTGCGCCGCCGTCGTCGGAGCCGCCCGCAGCCGGTCGTACACCTCGCCGGAGCGTTCGCTGGCCAACATGAGGTAGAGCTGGTCCCCTTCCTGAAGCACGGTGGACGGCCCGGGCAGACGGCCGTCGCCAAGCCGGGCGACGCACACGGCCCGGGTGCCGGTGGCCTCCTCGAGCTCGCTCACCCGCCGGCCCAACCAGCCGGGATGGTACGGCGCCTCCACCATCGCCACCTTGCCGCTGGGGTCGCGCCACTCCCCGGCCGGGCCGTCTGGCTCGATCCGGCGCAGGATGCGGTCCGCCGTCCAGCGCACTGTCGCCACGGTAGGGATGCCGAGTCGCTGGTAGACCTCCGCCCGCTTGGGGTCGTAGATGCGAGCGATCACGTTCTCGACGTTGAAGGTCTCCCGAGCGACCCGGGCTCCAATGATGTTGGAATTGTCGCCGCTGCTGACCGCGGCGAACGCGGCCGCCTCCTTGATCCCGGCCTCCATCAGGGTGTCCCGGTCGAACCCGATCCCGGTGACCTGCTGACCGTGGAAGTCGTGGCCGAGCCGCCGGAACGACTCCGGCTCGCGGTCGATGACGGCAACCGAGTGCCCGTGCAGTTCCAGGCTGTGGGACAAGGTCGACCCGACCCGTCCGCAACCCATGATCACAACGTGCACGGTCGTCCTCCTGAGTCCCGGCCGCGAACCACGATTCGACGCTACACGCCAGC
>JADGOU010000044.1 GCA_017882835.1 Frankiaceae bacterium
CTGGGGCTGGAGTAGGTCCCAAGGGTTGGGCTGTTCGCCCATTAAAGCGGTACGCGAGCTGGGTTTAGAACGTCGTGAGACAGTTCGGTCCCTATCCGCCGCGCGCGCAGGAGACTTGAGAAGGGCTGTCCCTAGTACGAGAGGACCGGGACGGACGAACCTCTGGTGTGTCAGTTGTCGTGCCAACGGCACTGCTGATTAGCTACGTTCGGCAGGGATAACCGCTGAAAGCATCTAAGCGGGAAGCTTGCTTCAAGATGAGGTCTCCCACAGGGTTAACCTGGTAAGGCCCCCGACTAGACCATCGGGTTGATAGGCCGGAAGTGGAAGTGCGGCAACGCATGCAGCTGACCGGTACTAATAGGCCGAGGGCTTGACCACAAACATGTTACGCGTCCACTGTGTGGTTCCCGAGATACGGTCGGGGTCCGACTGACATCTCCATAGCGTTTCGGCGGCCATGGCGAAGGGGAAACGCCCGGTCCCATTCCGAACCCGGAAGCTAAGCCCTTCTGCGCCGATGGTACTGCGTGGGTGACTGCGTGGGAGAGTAGGACGCCGCCGGACAACTCCCACGACGATAGGCCGCCCTAAGGGGGCGGCCTATCGTCGTTTCCACCGCCGTTGGCGCCGAAGGGCGACGCTGTCAAGCGGGAGGGAGCGCCGACATGGACAGGGCTGGAAGGGACGGGCCTGTCGGTGGTCGTCGTTCCCAGGCGGAAGGCAGATCGGCCGGCGGCCAGCGTCGCAGCAGTTCCGCCGCCGGCAGTTCCGCCGCTGGCCGCGACTCCGCCCGCCGCGACTCCGCCCGCCGTGACTCCGCCGGCCGCGAGGCCGCGGCACAACGATCTCGGCCGCCGCGGCCGCCGGGACCGCGTCCGCCCCCGCCGGTGGCGGGGGACCGGCTGGCCGAGCAGCGACGGGCCGAGCGCAGCCTGCCCCTCCCGGATGATGCCGATCCCCGTCGGCTCGACCTGGAAGTGCGCCGCGGGCTGCGTTCGCTGTCCGCGGCGACGGCCGACCGAGTGGCCGCCCACCTGGTTGCGGCCGGCCGGGCGCTGGACGAGGACCCGGCCAGGGCGCTGGCGCACGCCCGGGCCGCGCGGGCGCTGGGCGGACGCGTCGGCGCGGTCCGGGAGGCCGTGGGCGTGGCGGCGTACCACGCCGGCGAGTACGCCGAGGCGATCGCCGAGCTGCGCGCCGCTCGCCGGATCACCGGCTCACCAGAACACCTGCCCCTGCTCGCCGACTGCGAGCGTGCGCTGGGGAGGCCGGACCGGGCGCTGCAGGTGGCTCGGGACCCGGGCGCTAGCGGTCTGGACCAGGCCGCCCGGGTGGAACTGAAGATCGTGGCATCCGGCGCCCGCCGCGATCTCGGGCAAGCTGAAGCCGCCGTGCTGGCGCTGCAAGGTCTCGAGCTCACGGCGGCCACGGTCACGGACTGGACGCCGCGGCTGTGGTACGCCTACGCCGACGCGCTGCTGGCAGCCGGTCGGGTGGATGAGGCGCGGCAGTGGTTCTTGGCGGTGGTGACCACCGACGAAGACGACACCACCGACGCAGCTGAACGGCTGGCCGCACTGGCAGTGGCCGGGCCGAACGACCCCGAGTCGGGCGGTTGAGCGACCAGCGCAGCTCCTCAGTTGTCCGCGTAGGCCCGCAGGACGATGCCGCTGCGCGGCTTTGGCATGAACAGGGTGGACTTACGCGGCATCCGCTCCCCGGCGGCGGCCACCGCGATCACTTCCTCGACCGGCGTCGGGGCGAGCAGCAGCGCCGTCCCGCCGGCAGCTGTCGCGGCCCGGACCGCCTCGGCGGCGTCGGGGCAGAAGTCGACGACATCCTCCCGGTCGGCCAGCCGCCACAGCGACGCGATCAGCAGCGAGTGCGCCACCGTCACGTCCAGCGCCCGCCAGGCTGCGGATCGCTCGGCCGGGACCGCGGCAGCCATCGCCGTTGGCGACGGTTCGGTGAGCAGGTGGTATTCATCGTCGCCGGCCAGCACGAAGGAATAGCCGTCCGGACGAGCGGCGGTGAGCCGGTCCAGCGCCACTGGCAACGGGCCAGTCAACCGCTCGACCTGGAACGCGGTGCCGGCTGCCGCCACGGCCTTCGCCACCGGCAGCGAGCGCACGACCCGGTGGATGGCATGCACCTGCGGGCCGAAGGCGGAGGCGTCGACCAGCAGCGCCAGCCCGAAGTCCCATGGGCCGGCCCCGGCCCCGCCAGCGTGCTGGTCCGCCTGATGGCGCAGGTAGGTCGCGTACCGGTGATGCCCGTCGGCAATCACCGCCCGGCGCGGGTGCAGGTCGCGAGCGATCTCGGCCAGGCAGGCCTGGTCGGTGATGGCCCAGAGCCGGTGGGTCAGCCCGTCGTCGGTGCTGGCGGTGAGCAGCGGCGGCTCCCCGTCGGCACCGGCAGCGGCAACCGTGGCCGAGGCCGCCCCACCCCCGTGGTACACCAGGAAGATCGGCTCCAGGTTGGCCTCGGTGGCCGCGGTCAGCGCCAACCGGTCGGCGACCGGTCCCGCCATGGTGTTCTCGTGCGGCAGGACGGTGCCGGCGTCCGCGGCGGCCAGTGCGACCGCTCCCAGCAACCCGCGTTGGGTGTGCGCTGTGCCGCTGTCCTCGTCGACACCGCTCTCCTCGTAGACGTACAGCGCCGGCTGCTCGTCCGGGCAGAGCACCCCGTCCCGCCGCCAGCCGGCCAGCGTGTCTGCGGCTCGCCGGTAGCGACTACCGGGGGCGTTGGGCTCGTCACGTGGGAGGATGAGTCGAATGACGTTGTGCGGATGTCGCTCCTCGAGTACCCGGACGCCGTCGGTGTCGATCACGTCGTACGGCGGGGAGGTCACGGGGCCGATGTCGCCGCCCGGCAACCGGGTGGCGGCGTAGCGCAAGCCGCGAACGGGCGAGAGGACCAGGCCGGTCGGGACCGGTACGTCGCTGTGGTGCCGACCCGGCGGCGGCGGACTCGGCATGGAGGCATCGTAAGGCGGGGCGGCCGACCGACGACCATGAGGGAGGGTGAAGTGACGGATGACCGGTACGACCCGCACGCACGCTGGGACGACGACGCGCCGCCTCGTCCGTTTGCCGACGCGCCGCCGCCGCCAGAGGACGTGCTGCCTCGCGGTGAGGTCTACGACTGGTACGTCCGCGGCGCCGACCTGCTGGAGAGCGGCAACCCCGCCGCCGCCGTCCAGCTGCTGACGCACGCCGCCAGCGCCGAGCCGGAGTCCCGCAGCGTCCGCGAAGCGCTGGCGCGGGCGCAGTTCGACGCCGGGCAGTATCTCCAGGCGCGGGAGAGCTTCGCCTGGATCGTCTCGGTGAACCCGGCCGACGACTACGCCCAGTTTGGCCTCGGCCTGGCTGAGACCAAGGTTGGTGACCTGCAGGCTGCGGTCGAGCATCTGGCCCTGGCGGCGGCCATGCGCCCGGACCTGTCGCACTACGCGATGGCCCTGCGGGGCGCCCGGGCCGCCTTGACCGCCTCGCGGTGACGCCACCGTCCTTGGACTCGACCCAGTTGTACCCGCCCGAGCCGCCACGCGCCCCACCGACGACCCGATCGGCCCGGCTGCTCGGCTGTCCGCAGCCGCTGGCGGCGGCGTACGACGTGGCGCTGCTCGACCTCGACGGCGTGCTCTATCTCGGTCCCGACCCGGTGCCGACCGCGGCCGACGCCCTGGCGGCGGCCCGGGGACTGGGCATGCGGCTGGCCTACGTCACCAACAACGCCTCCCGGTCGCCGGCGCAGGTGGCCGAGCGGCTGTGCAACCAAGGCGTCCCGGCGCAGGCCGCGGACGTGGTCACCTCCGCCCAGGCCGCGGCCCGGGTGCTGCACGAGCGGCTGCCGCCGGGTGCCGCCGTGCTCGTCGTCGGCACCGACGCGCTGCGGCGCGAGGTCGCGGCGGTCGGGCTGAGCGTGGTCGGTTCCGCCGACCCGCAGCCGGCGGCGGTGGTGCAGGGCTACGACCCGGCGACGACGTACGCCGCGCTGGCCGAGGCCACCGTGGCCGTCCGCCGGGGCGCGCTGTGGGTGGGCTCCAACGCCGACCCGACGGTCCCCAGTCCGCGCGGACTGCTGCCGGGCAACGGGGCGTTGATCGCGGTGGTGGCCACCGGCAGCGGCCGGCAGCCGGTGATCGCCGGCAAGCCGGAGGTGGCCCTGCACGCCGAGTCGGTGGACCGCACTGGAGCGCAGCATCCGTTGGTGGTGGGGGACCGGCTGGACACCGACATCCGCGGGGCTGTCCGTGGTGGCAGCGCCAGCCTGCTGGTGCTCACTGGCGTGACTGGGCCGGCGGAGCTGTTGAGCGCACACCCGGTGGAGCGGCCGGACTACCTGGCCCGGGACCTGACCGGGTTGCTGGCGGCGCACTTGGCGGTCGAGCCGACGCGGGCGGGTGCCGGCTGGCGGGTTGAATGTGGCGGCTGGGAAGCGCTGGCCGAGGACGGGGTGCTGTCGCTGCGCCGGTCCGGCTCGGCGCAGGAGCGTCCAGATGGGTCTGTCGACGCGCTGCGGGTTGTCTGCGTGGCGGCCTGGGCCGCCGCCGACGCCGGTGCTCCGGTCCACCGAGTCGAGCTGGACGCGACCGGCGCCCAGGCCCTGAGTGGCCTCGGGGCACCCGCCTTCCCCGGCAACCTTGGGTAGCGTGAGCCGCCGGCGAAGTGGATGCAGCGCCCTACCGGAAAGAGTGTGCGCGATGCTGCCTCATGCGGTGAAGCCCTGTCGGTCCGGAGTGCACCGCGCGCTCGCCCGGCGCGGCCTGGCTGCCGGCGATGGCGGGCGGGCATGACGCAGAGCCCAGTCGGCGACGACCCGGTGGTGACGGCTACCGCCCGATTGGCGGAGCTGGACACCCAGCCCGTCGGCGCGCACGCCGAGGTCTACGACGAGGTACACCGGCTGCTGCAGACCGCGCTGGCTGCGATTGACGAGGGCTGACCGGGTGGTCCGTCATGCCCGGCTGGACCAGGAGCTGGTCCGGCGCGGACTGGCCCGCTCCCGCGAGCACGCGGTCGAACTGGTGGCCGCCGGGCGGGTCCGCCTGGCCGGGCAACCGGCGACGAAGCCCGCGACCGCGGTGGCCGTGACCGCGTCGGTGTCGCTGGTCGATGCCGGTGGCGACCCGGCGTATGCGTCCCGGGGCGGCCACAAGCTCGCTGGCGCGCTGGACGCCTTCGGCTCGACCGGAACCTTGGAGCCCGGAATGTCCGTGGCCGGTCGGCACTGCCTCGATGCCGGTGCCTCGACGGGCGGCTTCACCGACGTCCTGCTGCGCCGGGGGGCGGCGACGGTGACCGCCGTCGACGTGGGCTACGGCCAACTGGCCTGGACGCTGCGCGTCGATCCCCGAGTGCGGGTCGTGGATCGGACCAACGTGCGCGCCTTGGCGCCGGCGACGCTGGCCGCCCCGGCGGGACTCGTCACGGCGGACCTGTCGTTCATCTCGCTGGCCGTCGTACTACCGGCGCTGGTGCGCTGCGCCTGTCCGGACGCCGACTTCGTGCTGCTGGTCAAGCCGCAGTTCGAGGTGGGCCGGGGGCGGCTGGGCCGTGGTGGGGTGGTCCGGGACCCGCAGCTGCGCGCCGACGCGGTGGCGGCGGTGGCCGCGGCCGCCGGAACCCTCGGGCTCGGCGGGTGCGGGGTCGTCGCCAGCGGACTGCCCGGGCCGGCGGGCAACGTGGAGTACTTTCTCTGGCTGCGCGCCGGGGTGGCGGCGTTGGACCCCGGCGAGCTCGCCCGTGCGGTGGCGGCAGGACCGGCATGAACCGCGAGGTGCTGCTGCTCGCCTACACCGAGCGGCCGGCTGCGGTGCTGCGGGCCCGCGAGGTGGCCGCCCGGCTGACCGCCGCCGGGGTCGGGGTCCGCGTTGTCACCGGCGAAGCCGACGTGCTGGCGGTGCCGGGGGCGCACGTCGCCCCCGAGAACGAGTTGGCGGCGGTCGGGGTGGACCTCGTGCTGGTCTTCGGCGGTGATGGCAGCCTGCTGCGGGCCGCGGAGATCGCCCGACCCGCTGGTGCGCCGCTGCTGGGGGTCAACCTCGGCCGGGTGGGGTTCCTGGCCGAGGCCGACCCGGACACGCTGGCAGCGACGGTCGGGCAGATCGTCGACGGCGACTTCAGCGTCGAGGAGCGGCTGACGCTCGACGTGACGGTCCGGGTGGACGGCGACGTCTTCGCCACCGGCTGGGCGCTGAACGAGGTGTCGGTGGAGAAGGCGGCGCGGGCGCGCATGTTGGAGATGGTGGTCGAGGTGGACGGCCGGCCGCTGTCGCGCTGGGGGTGTGACGGCATGATCTTCGCCACGCCGACCGGCTCCACGGCGTACGCGTTCTCCGCCGGTGGTCCGGTGGTCTGGCCGGCGGTGGACGCGCTGTTGCTCGTCCCGGTCAGCGCGCACGCGCTGTTCGCCCGGCCACTGGTGACCGCGCCGACCTCCACCCTCGCGGTCGAGGTGCTGCCCGGCTCGACCGGTGCGGTGATGGCTGCCGATGGCCGGCGCACGCTGGACCTGCCGGCCGGGGCACGGGTGGAGGCCCGGCGGGGCGCGGCCCCGGTCCGGCTGGCGCGGCTACGGGCCGAGCCGTTCACGGACAGGTTGGTCACCAAGTTCGGGCTGCGGGTGGAAGGTTGGCGGGGTCGACACGTCGGGGAGGAGGTCGGACCGACCGCCGGCTGACGGCCCGACGGGCCCGCCGGCTCGACTCCGACGCGCCGGCCGAGCCTGGCCGATCCGCCCGGCCGGGCGGCTACTGTCGAGCGCGTGCTCGAGGAGATGCGCATCACCTCGCTCGGCGTCATCGACGCTGCCGTCTTGGAGCTCTCGCCGGGCCTGACCGTGGTCACCGGTGAGACCGGAGCGGGCAAGACGATGGTGGTGCAGGGCCTCGCGCTGCTCATGGGCGCTCGGGCGGACTCCGCGTTGGTCCGGCCGGGATGCGCCCGCGCGGTCGTCGAGGGCCGGCTCGTCGTTCCGGCGGACGGTGCGACCGCCCGGCGCGCGGCCGAGGCCGGCGCAGAGCTCGACGAGGGTGGCGATCGCGACCACGGCGCGCTGCTGGTTGGGCGCACCATCTCGGCGGAGGGCCGCTCCCGCGCCTACCTGGGCGGCCGTAGCGTCCCGGCGACGCTGCTGGCCGAGCTGGCCGACGACCTGGTCACAGTGCACGGCCAGTCTGACCAACTGCGGCTGCTGCGGCCGGAGGCGCAGCGCGCGGCCCTGGACCGGTTCGCCGGTGCCGCCGCGACCGAGCCGCTGGACCGCCACCGCCGGGCCTACACCCGGTGGCAGGCGGTGTCGCTGTCCCTGGCCGGGCTCACCGACCAGGCCCGGGAGCGCGCCCGGGAGGCCGACCTGCTGCGGTTCGGGCTGGCCGAGATCGACGCCGCCGCCCCGATCGGGGGCGAGGACGTCGAGCTGGCCGCGGAGGTCGGCCGGTTGGCGCACGCGGACACGCTGCGGACGGCCGCGGCGCGGGCTCATGAGGCCCTGCTTGGCGACCCGGTGGACGATGCCGTCGCCGACGCCACCGGTCTGGTGGCGTTCGCCCGCCGAGCCCTGGACGCGGCCGCCGGGCACGACCCGGCGCTGGCCGCGCTGGCCGAGCGACTGGCCGAGGTCAGCTACGCACTCGTCGACGTGGCGGCCGACCTGGCGTCGTACGCCGAGCAGCTCGACACCGACCCACGCCGGCTGGCGGCGGCGCAGGACCGCCAAGCGGTGCTGCGCGGGCTGGTGCGCAAGTACGGCGCGGACATCGAGGCGGTGCTGGTCTGGGCGGAGCAGGCTCGGGGCCGGCTGGCCGAGCTGGACCACGACGACGAGGAGATCGCCTCGCTCACCGCCGAGCGGCAGCGGCTGCTTGGCGAGCTGGCCACGGCGGCGACCGCGCTGTCGGCGGTCCGCAACACCGCCGCAACCCAACTGGGCAGCCGGATCGGGGCGGAGCTGGCGGAGCTGGCCATGCCCCGGGCCCGGGTCACCGCCGTGGTCCGGGCGCGGCCGGCGGCGGTCGCCACAGCGGGCCTGCTGGTTGACGGCCAATCGGTCGAGTTCGGCCCGGATGGGGTGGACGAGGTCGAGCTGCGGCTCGAACCGCACGCCGGGGCGCCGGCCCGACCGCTGCATCGGGGCGCCTCCGGCGGGGAGCTGTCCCGGGTCATGCTGGCGGTCGAGGTCGTCTTCGCCGCCGCCGACCCGGTGCCGACGATGGTCTTCGACGAGGTCGACGCCGGGGTCGGGGGACGCACCGCCGTCGAGGTGGGCCGTCGGCTGGCGCGGCTGGCCCGCAGCCACCAGGTCATCGTGGTCACCCACCTGCCGCAGGTGGCCGCGTTCGCCGACCGCCATCTGGCGGTGGTCAAGTCCGACGACGGCAGCGTGACCCGCAGCGGAGTTCGGCTGTTGACCGGTGC
The DNA here is from genome assembly GCA_017882835.1 of Frankiaceae bacterium. GTDB lineage: Bacteria > Actinomycetota > Actinomycetes > JADGOU01 > JADGOU01 > JADGOU01. The sequence goes on from JADGOU010000044.1 coordinate 8,424, forward strand.
CGACCGGGTCGAGGAGCTGTCGCGGATGCTCGCCGGCCTGGCGTCCTCCGCGCTGGCCCGCGGGCACGCCGAGGAGCTGCTGGCGGTCGCCACGGAGACCAAGGCCCGAGCGCCGGCATGACGGCTGTTCGGCGGCGGTCTGGGCCGGCGGCCTTGGGCGCGTCCAGAAGTGGCTCGACGACCCTCTGGCAGGATGAAGGCCGATGAACATGGCGACGCGACGGGTCCGGGTGCGGCCGACCGAGCCCGGGCCGGGGGTGTCCGGTATCGCCCGGCTGGACCGCCGGACGAAGTCGCTGACCCGGCGGCTGCGGCCCGGCGACATCGCCGTGATCGACCATCTCGACCTGGACCGGGTCAGTGCCGAGGCGCTCCTGCACGGCGGTGTCGCCGCGGTGGTCAACGTCGCTCCGAGCATCTCCGGCCGGTATCCCAACCTCGGACCGCAGCTGTTGGTGGCGGCCGGCGTGCCGTTGCTCGACCGGGTGGGGCCGGCGGTCTTTGCCGCCGTACGGGAGGGACAGCTGGTCCGGCTGGAGGACAACCGGCTCTACGCCGACGACCGTGAGATAGCGGTCGGCGAACTGCTCACTCCTGAGTCGATCGAGGCGGCCATGGCCGAGGCCCGGGCCGGCCTGGCCATCCAGCTCGAAGCGTTCGCCAGCAACACGATGGAGTACGTCCGGCGCGAGCGCGACCTGCTGCTCGACGGGGTCGGCGTACCGGAGATCCGCACTAACCTCACCGGCCGGCACGTGCTGATCGTGGTCCGCGGTTACCACCATCGCGAGGACCTGGCGACGCTGCGACCCTACATCCGGGAGTACCGCCCGCTGTTCATCGGCGTGGACGGCGGGGCCGACGCCCTGCTGGAGGCTGGCTACCGCCCGGACCTCGTGGTCGGCGACATGGACTCGGTCTCGGACCGGGCGCTGGGCTGCGGCGGCGAGATCGTCGTGCACGCGTACCCGGACGGGACTGCCCCCGGGCTGGCCCGGGTGGAGGCACTGGGACTGCCGGCCGTGCTCTTCCCGGCAGCGGCCACCAGTGAGGACGTGGCCATGCTGCTCGCGGACGACAAGGGTGCCAGTCTGATCGTCGCGGTCGGCACCCACTACGACCTCGTCGAGTTCTTCGACAAGGGCCGGGCGGGGATGGCGAGCACGTTCCTGACCCGGCTGCGCGTGGGCGGCAAGTTGGTGGACGCCAAGGGGGTGAGCCGGCTTTACCGGAGCCGGATCAGCACTTCGTCGCTGCTGTGGCTGGTGGTCGCCACGCTGGTGCTCTTCCTCACCGCACTGGCGATCTCCAGTGCCGGCCATGCCTATGTCGAGCTGATCGCCGACGCCTGGCACAGCTTCCTGTTCTGGCTGTCCGGGCTGTTCCGTTGATCGACTTCCGCTATCACATCGTCTCGATCGTGGCCGTCTTCTTGGCCCTGGCGGTCGGCATCGTGCTCGGTACGACGGCCCTGAACGGTCCCGTGCTCACCGACCTTCGGGGCCGGGTGAACGGGCTGGCGGCGGACAAGCGCGGGCTGGAAGGCCAGGTTCGCGACCTGCGCGTCCAGGTCGACGGCAACGAGAAGTTCGCGACCACGATCGCGCCCACGGTGGTGGCCGGCCGGCTCACCAACGACTCGGTGCTGCTGCTCAGCGCTCCCGGCGCCCCCACCGACGCCCGCGACGCGTTGGCTACCACGCTGCGTCAGGCCGGAGCCGTGGTCACCGGCCGAGTGCAGCTGCGCGGGGAGTACGTCGCCCCAGACAAGGCCGTCGTCATCGACGACCTGGTCACCCGACTGGCGCCGGCCGGCCTCGCCCTGCCCACCGGAGACGTTGGCAGCCGGGCGGGCACGGAACTGGCGGCGGCCCTGTCCTACCCACTTGGCGGCGCACGTGGGCTCACGCCGGATGCGGTCGACAGCGTCATCGCCGGCTTTCGCGAGGCCGGCTTGCTCACGATCGACGGAGCCGACCCCACGGCCGCACCGCTGGTCGTCGTGGTGGCCGGCGCCGCTCCGGTGAAGGCGTCCGACGACGATCGGCGGGCAGCCGCCGTCCTGCTGCGGTTGGTCGACGCGCTGGCCCGCCGAGGCAGCGCGACAGTGGTGGTCGGCCCGCGGACGGCGGCCGACGACGGGGGGTTGATCGACGCGCTCCGGTCGGACCCGCAGGTGTCCACGCTGGCGTCCTCGGTGGACGCTGTCGACACCTCGGCCGGCCGGGTGACCACCGTGCTCGCGTTGGCCGGTCGGTTGCGCGGCGAGGTGGGCCAGTATGGCATCGGCCGCGCCGCGACCGCGGCGCTGCCGGCCCAACCCACTGCCCAACCCACTGCGCAACCCACTGGGCAGCCCACTGGGCAGCCCACTGGGCAGCCATCGGGATCCGCCGCGCCGTGACCGCCGGTCCGTGACCGTCGGCTGGGTCGGCTGGGTCGGCGGGGTCGGGGTCGGCCGGCGACGGCTGGTGGCGGCGACGACCGGTGGTGTGTCTGCTGTCGCTGCTGCCGGGGCAGTGGAGCGCAGGTCACCCGGTGCCGACGCCCGGTGGCAGCGGCGCAACTACCGGGGGACAACGGTGAGCCTGTCCGCCGGCCCGGCCGCTGTGCTGGCGGTCGGGGGGTCGGCGGCCTTGGGTGTGCTGCTCGAGCGCCGCCAGCCCGGGTCGGGCGGTGCGGGCTCGAGCGGGTCGCTGGCGGCGGCGGCCCTGCTCGCCGCACTAGTCGCCGGCGCCGCCGGTCGGTACGACGATCTTGCCGGCGAGCGGCTGGGCGAGCGAACAGCCAAGGGCTTGCGGGGGCATGCGGCGGCGCTTCGGCGTGGCCAGGTGACGGGTGGCGTGGTCAAAGCGGCCGCCGTCGGCAGTGCGGCGGCGGTGGCTGGGTGGCTGCTAGCCGACGCCGACTCCGCCGCCGACTCCGCCGCGACCCGACCGGCCGGTGCCCTCCTCGACATCGCGGTGCGGGCCGGGGTAGTGGCCGGCACCGCAAACCTGGTCAACCTGCTCGACCTGCGACCCGGCCGGGCGCTGAAGGCCGTGCTGGTCGCAGGCGCCCCGCTGGTGCTCGGTCGGGGTTCCGGTGGCGGCTTGGTGGCCGGGCCGGCGGGGGTGGCTCTGGCTCTGCTGCCCGGCGACCTCGCCGAGCGGAGGATGCTCGGCGACGCTGGCGCGAACGCGCTGGGCGCCGTGCTCGGGGTCGGGTGGGCGGCCGGCGGCGGTCGCGCCAGTCCGGGTCGGCGGATCGTCGGGCTGGTCGTCCTGGCAGCGGTGACGGCGGCCAGCGAGGTGGTGAGCTTCTCTCGCGTGATCGACGCGACGCCGGTGCTGCGCGGCCTGGACCGGATCGGGCGGCGACCGGATCTCGGCCCGATGGCGTGAGCGCCGCCCGCACTGACTCGGCTGCCGGCGGGAAGGCGGGGGTCGGACTGGCCCGCGCCGCCGTCGCCATCGGCCTGGTCACCGTCGCCGCTCGGGTGGTCGGCCTCGGCCGGACGGTGGTGCTCGCCCGCACCGTCGGGACGACCTGCCTCGGCGACACCTACCTGACCGCCAACACCGTCCCCAACATCGTCTTCGAGATCGTCGCCGGGGGCGCGCTGGCCAGCCTGGTGGTGCCGGTGCTGGCCGGACCGGTGCAGGTGGGCGACTCGGCGGCTGCCCGGCGTACCGCCTCGGCACTGCTCACCTGGGCGGTGCTGCTGCTCACGCCGCTCGCTGTCGCCGGTGCCCTGCTGGCCCGACCGGTGATGAGCGTCCTCGTCGGCGGCCAGGTGGGTGGCCAGCCCGTCGGTGGCTGCGACCGGACCGCCCAGGTCGCCGTGGGTGCTCGGATGCTGCTGGTCTTTGCCCCGCAGGTCGTCCTTTACGGTGTCGGCATCGTGCTCACCGGCGTGCTGCAGGCGCACCGACGCTTCCTCGGCCCCGCGCTGGCGCCGCTGCTGTCCAGCCTGGTCGTGATCGCTGCCTACCTGGCCTACGCGGCGCAGGGCGGCGCCGGCGAGAAACTGGCCAACCTGCCCCCTGGCCAGGAGCTGACACTGTCGGTCGGCACCACGCTCGGGGTGGCTGCGCTGAGCCTGAGCCTGCTGGTGCCGCTGCGTCGGACCGGGCTGCGACTGCGACCGGAGCTGAGGTTCCCGCCCGGGGTCGCAGTCCGGGTACGCCGGCTGGCGCTGGCCGGCGCCGCCGCGTTGGCCGCGCAGCAGGTCTCGGTCGCGGTCGGTCTGCGGCTGGCCAACGGCGGTCCGGGCGGCAGCGTGATCGTCTATGCGCTGGCAACCACCGTCTTCTTGCTGCCGTGGGCGGTGCTGGCCGTCCCGATCGCGACCAGCGCCTTTCCCACGCTGTCGGCGCGAGCGGCCGGCGGCGACGAGGCCGGCTACGCGGCGACCGCGGCGGCCACCCTGCGCGCCGTACTGCTGGTGACCTGCGGCGCGGCCGCGCTGCTGGTGGCGGTGGCGGGTCCGGCGGCCCGGCTGTTGGTGCACGGCTCGCCGGGTCGGCCGAGCGCTCCGGCGCTGGCGGCGGCCGTGGTGGCGTTCGCGCCGGGTCTCGTGGGGTACGGCGTGCTGGCCCTGCTCGCCCGCGCCCTGTACGCCCGCGGTGACGGCTGGTCCCCGGCGGTGGCGACCGTGCTCGGGTGGCTGACCGTCGTGGTGGTCGACCTGGTCCTCGCGGCCGCTCTGCCGGTGGGTGCGCGGGCAGCGGCGCTCGGCGCCGGCAACAGCGCGGGGATGACGCTGGGCGCCGGCTTGCTGGTCTTGGCCCTGCGCCGGACCGCCGGTCGGGCGGCCATCGCCGGGCTGGCCCGGGCCGCGGCGGCCGGTCTCGCCGGCAGTCTGCTCGCGGCGACCGCGGGTGCGCTGGTGGCGCGGGCGCTGACCGGCGGGCTCGGTAGCGGCCCGGCCGCTGCGCTGGCCGCCGGGGTGGCCGCGACCGCCGGGGTCGCGGTGATCTTCAGCGGGGTCGTCGTCGCCTTCGACCCCACGGACGCTGCCGGGCTGCTGCGGTGGCGCCGTGGCTGAGCCATTGGCGTCTGGGCCATTTGCGTCTGAGCCATTTGCGTCTGAGCCATTTGCGTCTGAGCCATTGGCGTCTGGGCCATTGTCGGTGGCGCTCCTGCTCGCATCCAGCACCGGGGGAGTAGGCCAGCATGTGCGCTCACTCGCCGCCGGCCTGGTCGACCGCGGGGTGACCGTACGGGTCTGCGGTCCGGCCGCCACTGATGCGCTGTTCGGCTTCGCCGCCGCCGGTGCGTCGTTTCGGCCGGTCGAGATCGCTGCCAGTGCTCGGCCGGTCCGGGCAGCGCTGGCCGTCCGGGCGTT
>JADGOU010000045.1 GCA_017882835.1 Frankiaceae bacterium
GGGACGAGCGCACCCGGCCTGGCCCACGGCTGTCGTAGGGCGGCGGCTCGGCCCGATCGAAGCTGCTCCGCCGCCTCCGAGGCAACGTCGACAGTGGGAGCTGCCCACCCGCACAGAGCTCGGACATTCGCGGTTCCCCTCTCTGACGCTGGCGGCCATTTGCGAGAGGTGCCGACATCGGCACTCAGCGTAGTCAGTGGGAGGACGGACACTGGCCGTTATGCCTGTCACCGAGCAACCCGCTGCCCCTGCAGTTGAACCGCCGCGCCCACGGAGGGCCTCTCACATACTGCTGTCTTGGGCGACCGTCGTCGGTCCGTAAGCGGCGGGGAAGCGGACGAGCCGTCGACCCGGCCCTGTGTGGAGGCTCACCCCGCTCGTCGCTGCGATGGTTCCGATTTGAGCACGACGGCGGCGGGCGGCCGTCGCACGCCGTTGACCCAGGCGGTGCCCGCGGCCAGGCCGGTGTAGCTGTCGAGCTCGGCGCGCGCTGCGCACTGGGTGACCTCCGGACAGCCGGCGCACAACGCCATCGCCGGAGCCGCGGCCGCCTGCGCTTGGGCGGGGGTAGTGGCAGCAGCGTGCGCATTTTCGCACTCGGTCCACCACCGGCTCTGCCCCTTGCAGGCCGCCTGTGTGATCGCGGCCGTGAGCTGGCGTGCCAGGTGCGCTCTTGACATCGGCCTCACCGCGGTTCACCCCGCCGCCGCCGTGGGTGCCGGCGCAGCGCACCCACGGCGGCTGCGGTCAACAGCAGCAGCGCGGCAGTCGCGAGCGCCAGCCGCGGCAGGTCCAGCCCGGCGCCGCCGCTTCCCGGCAGCCGCAGCAGCGGGTGGTCGCCGGCGACGAGCACCTGGTGGGCGAGCAGCCAGCGCACCGCCTCAGCCCACCAGACACCCGCGGACGCCACTACCCCGCCGAGCGCCAGGAAGCCGACCATGACCAGGACGAACAGGTCGTCATCCGCAGTGCGCCCGGAACCGGTGGAGCTGGTCATCGCCCCGGTCCGAACGGGTGCGACGTCGGGGCGCTCTCAGTCGGCCAGCGCCGCACGGTGAGCATGGCGTCCTCGTGGACCACCAACGAGCCAGCGGCGTCGTCGTCGCCGCGCCAGTCGATGCAGACCAGGTCTTCGTCGGTGACGTCGGGCTCGACGGACTCCACCAGCGCCCAAGTGGGTGGGCGCTCCTCGACGCACACCAGGTCGCCGGGTGCCAGTTCATCGACGCAGATCTGCTCGTCGACGTCGAGTTCCTCGTCGTCCTCGTCGCCGGCTCCCACCGGCACCGCCGCGGGCTCAGTGGTCGGGGCGGCGGCCGGCTCGCCGGCGAGGACCAGCCGGGGCAGCGGCCCGGTGTCGGCCGTCGCGCTGTCGGCTTGCTGCTCCGCGGCGGGCACCAGCTGCCCGCCGGCCACCGCCGCCCACTCCTGCGAGCGACCTTTCGCATCCGGGGTGGTCAGCAGCTCCTCGTCGAGGCGCACCCGCAGCCGCGGGTGGCGGGCGGCCGCCGGCTTGAGCCGCTCGAGCAGCGCCAGGTCGGCCGGGTGGCGCGCGGCGGCGGCCCGGCGCGGGTCCGGCGTCCAGTAGGCCTGGACCTCCAGCGGCCGGGCGTCATCCGAAACGGCGGTGGCCCGCCCGGCGATCCCCCGGGGCAGCGCCACCCCGAGGTGCGGGGACTCCCACATCATCATCGCGCCCTGCGGGGACAGCGGGCCGAGCGAGATCCGGGTGCCGAAGTTGTCGCGCATCTCCCCGCCGAGCACGTCGGCATCCGGGCGCTGCAGTCCCAGGATCACGTGCACCCGCGCGGACCGGCCCTTGCGCACCAGGGAACCGAGCTTCTCCAGCACCGGGCACCGCGTTGGCATGCCGGTGACCTTGATGCCGGCGTACCACTCGGCCACGATGGCGTAGAAGTCGCGGTACTCGTCCAGCACCAGGATCAGCGGCTCGAAGTCGTCCTCGGAGGCCGCGCCGGACTCGATCCGCGCGTACCGGCGTTCCATCTCCGCCCAGGCCTGGTAGATCACCACCACCTGGTCGGGCACCGTGGTCGCCACCACCTGCACGTTGGGCCAGCCACGCGTGCCGAGGAACTCGATCCGCTTGGGGTCGCAGATCCACACCGGCCAGCCCCGGAACGCCAGTTCCATCACCACGCCGTTCATCAACACGGTCTTGCCCTGACCCGTCTTTCCGATCACGAGCAGGTGCGGTCCGGTCCCACGCAGGTGCCAGGTCACCGTCTCGCCGTCCTCGTCCACGGCCAGCGGGACGTTCCACCGGTTCTCGGCGGTCACCACCGGCGGCGGGTGCGGCACCTGCTGGGGCAGCGTCGGGCGCAACTCGAAGCGGACGGTGTCGCCCTCGAGGTCCCACTGCGCCCGCCACCGGCCGGGCAGCATCGTGGACACCACCCGCTCCACCCGGTGCCGGTAGCCGGCGGCCGAGAGCTTGGTGGCGGCCTCGTGCCGGACGTCTACGGCGGCCAGCTCCCCGTGTTCCCACCGCACGCCGGTCACGGCCGCGGTCGGGCCGAGCAGCTCGCCGATCGTGCGTTCGGCCCGGACCTGCGCTGCTGGCGGCGGCTCGGCCTCCGGCCCGGGCGGCACCCAGCGCAGTGAGATCCGGCACCGGCGGCGGTCGTGCGCGCGGACCTCGTAGTCGGCGAGCAGCCGGCGGCCGACCGCGGCCACTACCGCCGGCACCCACAGCGGGTCGGTGTCGTCAATCCCCGGGGCGTAGTGCAGCTCGACCCGCCGCGGCACTCCCGGCCAGCCCCGCCGCCAGCAGTACAGCCGGACCGCGCGGCGATCCGGAACCCGCAGGCCCAGGGCCGGCGACAGCGCCTCCACCAGCCGGTCGGCCAGCTGGTTGCGGGTCCGGGTGCGCACCCCGCACACCCCGTGGGCCGTGCCGGCGAGCACCCCGGCACCCAGCACCGGGACGGCCAGGCCCGGGTGGTCGCACAGCGGTGCGGCCCCGAACCCGGCCACCCCGGTCGCCACCCAGGCGGTGGCCTGTCGGCCCCAGCTGGAGGCTCGCGGCGGGAGCTGCTGGGCCGGAGGCGGGGGCAACGCCGACCCGGGAGAACGGGCCGGCGGTCGGCGGACGGCGGTAACGGCCACGGTGGTCTCCCTTCAATGCACCTCTTCATCACGGAGAAGGTGCGCTGGAGGGGTGTGGTGTGACCGCGCACTGCTCTCATTGAGGCGCCAGCGACCCAACTGTCGGCAACCCCGGGCATGTCGGCGGGGCGGCCGGCCAGGCAAATGGTTGGGGCCTAATGGGGTGCTGTTGGACCCCGACCGGCCGTCTTGACGATCTCCGTAAAATCGGCCGCAGGCGCGGTTCTCCCGAGGTTCCGACTGCGGCCGATTTCGCGTCCGGTCGCCGCCGCCTTGCCCGAGCCAAAGCTGAAGCCACGCGGACTTCACACCTCAGGGCCGGCCGCGGCCACCCTGCGTTTCGCAGTGGCTGGCGTAGCTGCTCCGGCCAGCGTCCCTTCCGACCCGGACATCGGCGGACGGTGGTAGCCCGCCAGCCGGAGGAGGACTGGAGAGGCGAGTGTGTCTTAAGTGGCGCCACTGCTCGACACCTGCCAGGGACAACGATCGGCACGCCAACACCAACCCGGATCAGCCGGCCGGCCGGTTGGCACCTGCGAACCGCGACCCGAAGTAGCCGTTGGCGAGCACGTTCGGGACCAGCTGGACGACGGCACCGCTGTCCGGGGCGTGCACCATGCCGCCGTGGCCGTCGGAGATCCCGACGTGCCCCAACGGGCCGGTGGTGTTGAAGAACAGCAGGTCCCCGGCCCGCAGCTGCGCGGGCGGTATCCGGTGCCCGACGCCGAGCTGACTGGTGGTCAGGTGGTCGAGCGGCACGTGGGCGCCCTGCCACCAGGCATAGAGGGCCAGCCCGGAGCAGTCGAATCCCCCGCCGGTCGGGCCGTTGCGGTCGCCTCCGCCCCAGACGTAGGGCCGGCCGAGTTGGCTCAGCGCCGCAGCCAGCACAGCAGGGCCCGGGTTGCCGGCCGGGTCGGCGCCACCAGCTGCTCCCCCGGTCCCCGGGTCGGGCACCACGCCGGCACCCGAGCACCCGGTGGCCGCCGGCGGGTCCGTCGCCCCGGTCGCCGACCCGGCCGCAGTCGCGGTGGCCGACCCGCCCGCCCGGGCGTCGGCCGGCTCGACGTGCCACGGCTCGTAGTCCATCGGGTAGTTCAGTCCCAGCCGGGCGGCGATCGCGCGCATCTGCGGGGTCGAGTTGGGCGCGTGGTCGATGGCCAGGCCCTTGTTGTGGTTCGACGTGCCGGGCGGGGCGACCCACGTGCCGCGCCGCTCCGCCGGCGTCGAGTCCCAGATCGCCTGCTGCTCGGCCGCCGACCGGAAGCCGGAGACGATGGTCAGGTCGACCCCGAGCTCGGCGTGCACCGCCGCCCGGTAGCTCTCCCACAGCCCGGCGAAGCGGGGGTCAAGGCCCAGCTCCTCGGGCTCCACTGGACTGTCAGCGGTGGCCGTAGCGGCGGCCGGCCGCTCGAGCGGCGCGGTGGTCGGTGGGCTTGAGGGGTTGGACTCGGCCGCGAGCGCCACGTTGCCCGGGTCGCCCCCGAGCTCGCCCAGATAGGTCGTGACGTTGCGGGACCACTCGCTGTTGAGGTTGCCCGGGTCGTTGTGGGCGCCCACCGGCGCCCACTTGGCTCCGATCGCCGCCACCGAGGTGCGGCCCTGGGCCAGGTAGCCGTCGGAGATGCCCTGGCTGACCTGGTCGATGGCCTGCGCCCACGAGCCGAACCGGGCCGGGTGGTCCGGGCAGCCGTAGCCCCAGGCGTTGAACGGGGCGCACACGATCACCCCGAAGCTGCTCTCCGCGCCGGCGACCGCGACCACGAACCGCGGATCCACCTGGTGCCGGGCGCCGGCCTCGATCAGCGCCGGCCCTTGCTCGGACAGCGGGGAACCCTTGCCCGCCAGGTAGGCGTCCAGGCCGGCCGCGGTGACCGAACCGGGCATCACCCCGGCGCGACCGCCGGCACTGCACGAGCTGGGGTGCAGCAGGGCGACCACCACGAGCAGCGGCACCGCCAGCGCCCCGGCCAGCCCGAGCGAACCGGCCGCGGCCGCGGCGGCGAGCAGCCGACGCATCAGTCCGGCGGCTTCCGGGCCGGGACCGGCGGCAACGCACGCGGGCGGGACCGACGCGCCTCGAGCGCGGCCCGCAGCCGCTGCGAGCTGTCCGCCGGCGCGGCCGCGGCGGTCCGGCCTACAGACAGCGGCCGGGTGGACCGGACCCGCGGACCCGGGGTCGGGCCTGCGTCCGGGGGTCGGCTCGGAGCCGCCGTCCGCGGGCGGGGCGGCCCGGGAGGTAGCGCGCGTTGCCCGGCGCTGAGTTGGCCAGCCAGGGCCGCGCGGCGGGCGGCCCGCAGGACCGGGGTCGCAGTGGCGGCCTTGCCGGCGGTCAGTACGGCGGTCGCCGCCGTGGTGGCACCGCCGCTGGCGACGGCCAGCGCGGTCCGGGTGCCGAGGCGCAGCAGTCTGCCGCCCGTACCGGCGCCGGCCTGCCGACCCTGCACGATCGCGGTGAGCCGCTGCGCCGCACCGCCACCGACGGCGCCACCGGCGCCGGCCGGCCGGCCGCCGGAGCCGCGGCCCGGTCCGCCGCCGGGGCCTCCGCCCGGTCCGGTTCGCCAACGTCCGGCTCGCCCGCCGGCGTACCGGGCCGCCGCGGTGACGACACGCCCGGCCACCCCCACCCCACCGGCCAAGCCGAATACCGTCGCGCCGTAGCGAGTCCCCACGGCTGCGCCGACGCGCCGGGCGCCGCGATAGGCCCCCGCGGCCATCCGCGTCCGGTAGTAGACGGCAGCCGGGTCGAACGGCCGGCGCTGGGGCAGCTGGGCTCCACCGCCGGGGCGGGTCGCCAGCACCTGGGCCAGCCGGTCGGCCCCGCGGCGCAGGGACTTGCGCCCGCGCCAGAACAGCACGGTCCCGGCCACCAGCAGGATGTCGACGAAGAAGAACGTCGCCATCACCCCGTCGCCGGGCTGGCCGGCTCGGAAGACCGCCTGGATGAGCAACAGGTAGCCGGTCAGGAAGACGATCGCGAAGACCAGGGTGACCAGGGACATCACCAGGTCGGCGACGGTGTGCCACAGCGGCCCGCGGGCCGGTCCGGGCAGCAGCCCGCTGACCAGGGTGACGATCGCCTTCAGCGACTGGTAGAGGGCGGAGAGGCCGGCCATCAGCACCGCCCCGGCCAGCACGATGGCGAAGACCAGCACCAGCGCGGCCGCCGGGCTGATGATGGCCGCACTGATGGCCTGGCCCGATCCCGGGTTGGCGGCGACGTCGCCGAGGGCGGAGTCGCAGCCGGCCACCGCGTCGCGGATCTGCGAGCCGTCGCCGTAGGGACCGCCCTTGACCGCGGTGTCGTAGGCGCCCTGGCACTTGCCGCCGTCGAGCACGGTGCCGAAGTTGAGGGTTTCGGCGGGCAGCCGCACGAAGGTGTCCGCGAGCAGCGCAGTGGTGTCTTTGCGCATCTGGTCGGCGGCGATCCCGGTCTGGCCGTCGTGCGCCAGGCCGCCCGCGATCGCCAGTCCGAAGTTCCGGCTGGCCATGATCATGCCGTTGTTGCCGGCGACCAGGGCGACCGGGTTGGCCAACACGCCGAGGGCCAGGCTGGAGATGATCAGGCTGGTGAACAGCTCAGTGATGCCCAGTGCCCACCGCCCCCGGGCCATCGCGACCACGGCGACGGTGGCGGCGATGGTGAGCAGCACCGGGGGTAGGCCGAACCGGTCGACCATGGTGGTGACGCTGCGGGACAGGGTAGACACCGGGGTGGCCAGCGTGGTCAGCCAGCCGAAGGACAGCACCCAGTCGATCAGCCAGATCGCGATCACGACGCCGGCCCGGTAGAGCTGCCAGAAGAAGTCGATCAGGGTGGACCAGATGACCTTGCCGGCCGAGAACATGCCGCCGCGGTCCAGGCTCATCTCGTAGTTCCACACACTGATGCCGTGTGAGTCGGTGAGGTGGATCCAAATCAGCGCCGCCGGCGTCTGGCCCAACCTGGCGCCGTCGTCGGCGAGCGCCCGGGCCGGCCAGCCCACCAGCGCCACCAGCACTGCGGAGGCGGCGGCGCACAGCCGGGCGAGCCACCGGCGGGCCCGGAGGCAGGTGCCGCCGGTCACGACGGCGGGCCGCCGGCCACCGAGCTGGTCCGCGGTGGCGAGGTGCGCACCGCGGCGTTGCGGCCGGGCCGGGACGGCGCCAGCACCTTGCACCGGCCGATGTTGGCGGAGGAGTCCCGCAGGAACGCCTCCCCGCGGCGGTGCTCCTCGACCCCGTCCGGGCCGACCGGGGAGGTCTGCTCGGTGAGCAGCGTCACCAGCTCGTCGTCGTCGGGGTCCAGGCCCAGCCAGGCCAGCCCGCGCCGGGCCAGGGTCTTGTCCCGGTGCCGCATCAGGATCCGGGTCGGGATCAGGCCCCGCAGGGTGGGGCTGCCGAAGTCGGCCTCCGGGTCGTGCGAGCCCAGCAGCACGGCCGCCTGGTGCTTGCGCCCGTCCCGGACGAACTCGACCAGCTCCCGCTCCCCCTCCGGGCTGGCGGTGACGTGGTGCGCCTCGTCGACGAGGAACACCCCGAGCACGCCGGGATCGGCGAAGCAGATCTGCCGGGCCAGCGCGGCGATCAGCGCATACAGCGCCCGCCCGAACAGCTTCTCCAGCCCCAGCTGGTCGAACAGGTGCTTGTGCACCAGCTCCTCGCGGCTGGGGAGCTCCAGGGTGTGGGTGCGGATCACCACCGCGGGCGTGTCCAGCGCCAGCACCGGCAACGACTCGTCGAAGACCACCCGGCCGAAGTCCCGGCGGGCGAACACGTTGACCGTGCGGGCCAACTCCCGCGCGCCGGGCAGCTCGCAGCCGCCCTCTTCCTGCTGTAAGTGCGCCAGCAGGCCGCCCAGGCCGGTGATCCCGTGCGCCCGCAGGTAGCCCGGGTCGAGCACGTCGGACAGCAGTACGCCGCGCTCCGAGGTAGGCGCGATGTTGAGCAACGGCGTGAGGAAGGACTGGGTCACCCGGGAGCCGACGACCAGCCCGAACAGCCGCAGCGGGTCCAGGCTGACCGCGGGGTCGTTGACGTCCACCACCATGGCGTCCGTCACCGAGGACGCCCAGCTGGCGTACTCCCCCAGCGGCGTGCGGTCCGGGCAGATCAGCCGTCCCCGGCGGTCCACCACCGCCCCGCCCAGGGTCTTCAAGGCGACACTCTTTCCCCCACCTAACTCGCCGGCGATGGCCAGCGAACCGGACACGTCCCGGTCCGCAGCACCGGCGATGTCGTGCAGCACCACCCCCGGTCGACCGGTGGTGATGTTCAGGCCGAGCAGGCTGCCGCGGGCGTCGCCGAGGGCGGAGCTGGCCAGCGGGACGGCGGCGGCCAGCGCCCGGCTGGTGGTGATCTGGGCGAACTCCCGCACCGCCTTGTTCGCCGGGGCGCCGGGCTGCATCGCCCACCACAGGTCTTCCTGGTGGCCCAGCGGCTGGACCAGCTTGAAGCCGGCGGCGCCGAGGTAGTCGGCGAGGGCGGCGGCCTGGGCGGTGGCGGTGTCCGGGTCGGGACCGGCGAGGGCGAACACCGTGGTGGCCTGCACCTCGACCTCGAGCTTGTCGGTGTCCAGGATCGCGGCGTACTCGGCCAGCTCGGCCGCCGCCCGGTCCAGCGCGCCCAGGCCGTGGGAGAGCTCGCCTTCGCGCTGGCCGTACTGCTCGTTGAGGTTGACCAGCGCCTTGCGGTTCTGAGCAGCCACCTGGGCGGAGGAGCGCACCTGCAGGCGCATCGCCCAGTCGACGTCGAGGCCGGACTCGTCGATCCGGCCGACGAACTCCGAGCCGGGGAAGGCCATCCCCTCGGCCGGGGTGTCGGTGAGCACCAGCAGGCACTGATAGGAGGCGGGGACCGCACCGGCGGCGCCGGGCTGGCTGACCTTGAGGTAGCGGCGCTGCAGCGGGTTCCAGCTGCGCAGCGCCCGGCGGTCCAGGTCACTCTGGCCGCCCTCGTCCAGCAGCGGCTCGGCCAGCGCCACCCCGGTGCGGGCGGTGAGCAGCCCGGTGGCGGCGTCGGCGGCGCCGGTGGTCGTCGGCAGATCCAAGTCGGTGCCCAGCCCGCGCTGCTGGGTGTGGGCGTGCAGCCAGACCATCTGCGCCGGGGTGACGGCGCGAGGCTGCAGCGGCCCCGGCATCGCTGCGGCGACCTTGTCGGCCTGCTCCCGCCGGCGGGTCAGCTCGCCGGCACCAATGCCCGAGCGGGGCAGCGCCAGCGTGTCGCGCAGGCCCGCGGCGGCCGAGCGCATGGGCTCGACGTAACGGTCGCTGCCCCGGGCCGCGCCCAGTGGCACCGATAGCCAGTAGACCCGCTCCCCCGGGGCGACCGCGTCCAGGGTGTCCAGGGTCGCCTCGCACTCGGCGGCCCAGTCCGGGCAGTCCTCCAGGTCGACGCCCTCGATCATCCGCTCGACCACGGCGGCGGGGTCGAGCGTGGAGCACACCCCGAGCAGCAGCGACTCCCCGGGCAGCGCCCGGAACAGCGCCTGGTGCACGCCCCGCACGGCGTGTTTGTCCTTGTCCGGGCGAAAGCCGTAGGGCAGCGGACGCAGCAGCCAGTCCGCCCACACCGTGCCGGACCGGGTCCAGCGCAGGTTGCCGGCCAGGTTGCGGGTCGGTGAGCGCATCAGGTCCTCGCCGCGGGGGCCGAGCCCGACCGGGCGAGCAGCGCCTGCACCCCCGACAGGGCGGGTTGCCGCGGGGCGGGCACGGCAGCCTTCGGCAGTGGCCATGCGGCGGGGGTCGGTCGGCGGGTGCGCACGGGGACCGGGGCCGGTTTGGCCTGGCGGGCGGGTGCCCCCGCAACCGCGACGGGTGCCGGTGGCTCCGGGACCGGCGGGCGCAGCACGGTGATGCGGTGCCGGACCCGGTGCGGTCGGCGCACCCGCACCGCCCGGCCGGCGACCCGGCCGGTGCGCGGCGCGGCCAGGGCGTGCACGACGCCGGCGAGGACCGCGAGCGGGTTGCGGGCGCCGGGCGGGATGCGCCCCAGCACCAACACCACGCCGTAGGCGAGGCCGAGCAGGATCAGGGCGTTGCCGATGAGCCCGTGGTGCGCCCACAGCCCCATCGTGTTGACCCCGACGAACAGCACCACCCCGGCGCTGATCGCCTGGGTGAAGGTGTAGGGGCCGCCCCAGATCTTCGCGCCGTCCGGGGTGCGGCCGATCAGCTGCGGGAACTTGCGGGCCCGGGTGTAGTACTTCACGACCTCGGGAGCCGGGGCGGTCACGGCCGACGACCGTCGCCGCTGCTGCACCGGGGGCCGGCCGCGTCCGGTGCGCCGGCCAGGGCCAGCACGCGGGCGCCGCCACCGGGGTCCGGCTGCAGCCGGATCGCGGCCGGCGTGCGGACCTCGCGGTCCACCCGGTCCCGCAGGTCGGTGACGTTCCAGACGATCCAGATGAACACGCCGGCGGCCAGGCCCGAGATGATGATCCGGGCGAACGCGCCGCGGGAGGCCAGCGCCTGGAAGATGACGAACCCGATGCCGGCGACGACGGAGAAGCCCCGGAAGAAGGTGCCGAGTTCGGCGACCTTGGTGTTGCCCCAGTCGAGGATGCCGTCGCCGGCGGCCAGCACGGCCAGGCCGTGGTGGGCGAGCTGCAGGGTGGACATGGTGAACCTCTCCGGGTGGGCGGTCAGCGGCTGGGCTGTCCGGTGGGGATGGAGCCGGGCGGCAGCGCAGGCTCGCCGGCGCTCGGGCCGGGTGCACCGGCCGCCGCAGGCGGTGCGGAGGCGACGGCGGGCGTCGGGTCGAGTGCCCTGACCTCCCACCGGCCGGCCCGGGCGGCCAGCGTCAGCGCGTACTGGACGCCGATCTGCTGGTTCGCCTCGGCGGCGGCCGAGGCGCTGACCAGAGCGCGCAGCTGGGCGCCGGGGGTGGGCGAGCCGGCGCCGGTCATCGGGTCCCGGTCGACCATGACGTCGCTGACCTCGACCGTGCGGTAGGGCGGCGGGAGCACCGGGGTGATCTGGGTGCCCGGTGAGACGTAGCGGTTGACGTCGCCGACGCCGGTCAGCAGCGCGGACAGGAACTCCTGGACCGAACGGGCGAGGAGTTCGTCACCGATGGCCCGGTAGCGGTAGGCCAGCGGCGGGGCCGCCGCGGCCGCCGGGGCGGCGACCGGAGTGGGCAGCGCCAGGGCCACCAGAGCGCCGGCCTGGTAGCGGACCGAGACTTCGAAGTACCGGCGCGGGGAGGCGGCGGTCGCCCCTGGGGGCTGGGGCGCGGTGACGGTGACCCCGACCAGGACCGTCCACGCTCCCCCGTCGAGTCGACGGATGTCCGCGGCCGCCGGCTGGGTGGCCACCCAGGCCACCTCGGGCAGCGTCAGGCCGGCGACGTTGACGTAGGGCGCCAGCTGCTTCTCCTGCCCGCGGGGGCTCTGCAGCCAGGTGACGACGTAGCGCTGGGCAAACTCGCTGACCGCGGCCTGCTCGCCGGCGCGGTCTATAGCCACCGGCGGGGCCGGGGGCGCCGTGCGCTGGCCGGAGCCGCCGCCCTGCAGCACGGTCAGGGCCAGGCCGGCCGGCCCGGCCAGCAGGGCGGTCCACAGCAGCGCGGTGGCCGTCCTGGTCGCCAACCGCGAACCGCCGGTCCAGCGGGACTGGAGACGCAGGTCCGGCTCGGCCGGCTGGTCCGGCTCGTCGCCGGCGTGCGCCTCGGGCTGGTCGGAGGGACGGCGACGAAACAGGGCCGTTCTCATGCCGCGCCGAGTGGTCGGTCGTCGAGGCCAGCACCGGCGGCTCCGGCGGTGTCTATACCGGCACGATGGGGGGCGCGCTCGACAACGGCGAGGCGGCGGCGAGGCGGCGGTCCGTTCTCGGCGGACTCGGAGGAGCGCAGCCGGTGCAGCGCGGCCCGAGCGGTCCGGGTGGACGCCAGGGCCTGGCGCATCCCGGCGGCGGCCGTGGGCTCGAAGGGCCGGGCGGCCAGGTCGGCGATGGCCTCGTCGATCCGTCGCCGGGCCGCGCACACGACCGCGGCGTCCGCCAGCTGCCGCACCCCGAGTGAGTCCTCGTCCATCCTCGGTCACCTCCACCGATGTGCTCCGTCACTCGAGAGAAGGTGCGCATCGGGGGCCGGTGTGACCAGGCGGCAGGGACTTTCTGGGCCCGTGGGGTCCGCGGGTGCCTTCAGCGAGGAGGGCCGGGCGACCGGACCGGCAGCTTTGGGCAAGAGCCTCTTTCGAGGAAAGCGGCTTCGCCGCCTTGGGCCAGGTTGTTGGGCAAGCAACCGGGCAAGGGCGGGTGACCACGATCAGACGCGTGTCCTCGTCACTGCGTGGAATCGAGTCGCTCGTGTCGCCCTCGGCTGTTGCCCACCCCGCTTCCGGCCCCGGACTGTTCCGGGCGCACGTCGTCGACGACCTCGAGAAGCTGCTGCCTGGGCAGGCGGGCGGCATCTTCGTCCAGCTCAGCCGGGAGTGGGTCCGGCTGGTGGGCCTCCCGTCCGTGACCTCGACGCTGCGGCGGTGGGCACAGGCCGAACCGGCTCTGCTGGGGGTCATCTCGCTGGGCGGGCTGCTCGACCGGATCGACAGCAGCCGGGGCATGGAGGAGGACCGGCTGCTGCTGGCGCTGGTGCGGCTCGCCCAAGGCGGCCAGCAGCTCGCCGGTCGGGTGCTGCTGCAGGCGATGCTGCCCAAGCTCGTGCGGATGGTCGGCCGGCTGGGGCCCACCAGCAGCGACGACTGCTCGGTGGAGGACCGTCGGCACATCGCCGTCGCGACCTTCTGGGAGGTGCTTCACGCCTACCCAGCGGAGCGGCGGCGGACCACGGTCGCCGGCAACCTCGCCCTGGACACGCTGCACCAGCTCACGAGCGGCCGTCGCAAGCCACCGCGCGACATCCCACTGGACCCCGAGGAAGTCGCGGACCGGCTCTCGACGGACACGCTGGAGGATCTCGGGGACGTGGTTGACAGCCTGACCGCTGACGCCGACCTGCTGGACGTCATCGCCTGGGGGGTGGGCGCCGGGGTCATCACCGCCGAGGAGGAGACCCTCCTGGTCACGCTCTACCTGCCTGACGTCGGTGGCGGACGGTGTGGAACGGACCTGGCGAGAGAACTCGGGCTCAGCCACACCGCGCTGCGGAAGCGGTGCAGCCGCGCGCGCCGACGGCTCATCGCCGCTGTACGTGCCGACGTCGCCGGCGGACCGGTTCACGAGCTCGCTTCCTCCGCCTGATGGCCGGCGCCGCAGTGGGTTGGCAAGCCGCGGGATTCGCCGCTCGACGACACCGGCGCCCAGCTGCTGTTCGGTCCGTGGCCGTCGCCTACGAACGACCGCCCTCGGTGTCGGCTCGCAGTCGGCCGTTCGGGTACTGGGGCCGGTCTCTGTTCTGCGGACTGCCGGCTCCCTGGTCGACCGGCTGCTGCGCCACTACCCCGTCGTCACCACCAGCGGGGGAGAGCCACCGCAATCCGGCCGGCTCGACGACGAGGAGGGGCTCCAGACCAGCCGATCGAGACGCAACCGGTGGGGCTCCTAGCGAGCCGCCCCGCTCAGTCAGTTGCAGCGCCAGCCGACCGTCTCGTTGGGGTGCGCGACCGCGCCAGCACCTGGGCAATGACGGTGGGCGAGACGCCGAGCGCCTCGGCAAGTTCCCG
>JADGOU010000343.1 GCA_017882835.1 Frankiaceae bacterium
TACTGGTGGACATCGGCGGCGACTCCTCGCTCTAGACGGAGGTTCGCCTGCAGTCCTACAAGATCAAGGGCCAAGTTCAACGGAGCGACACGCTACCGACATTTCAGCGATCAGCCCGGCGGTGGGCGGCGCGCGCGGCTCGGCTGTACGCGCATCGGCTCCCCGGTCATCTTCGGAAAGTTCGGCGGGTACGGGGCCTCGCCGAGCCCGGCCGCGTCGTCGCGTTCGGCCATCTCCAGCAGGGGTTCCAGCGAGGCGTGGGTTTCGTCGATGCCAGCGTGCAGGTCACCCAGGGCGGCAAACCGCGCCGGCATCGTCGCGATGGTGAAGTCCCGCGGCTCGGCCTCGGCCACTTCCTCCCAGCGCAGCGGGGCGGACACCGGCGCCCACGGTTTGGCCCGGACGCTGTAGGCGGAGGCGATGGTGCGGTCGCGGGCATTCTGGTTGTAGTCGACGAACACCTTCTCGCCGCGCTCCTCCTTCCACCAGGCGGTCGTGACCCGGCCCGGCATCCGTCGCTCCACCTCGCGGGCGAAGGCGAGCGCTGCCCGCCGTACCTGGGTGAAGCCCCACCGCGGCTCGATCCGGACGTAGATGTGCAGCCCCCGGTTGCCAGACGTCTTCGGCCAGCCCCGGTAGCCGAGCTCGCCGAGCAGCGCCTGCACCTCGGCGGCCACGTCCCGGGCGTCGGTGAAGTCGGTGCCGGGCTGCGGGTCAAGGTCGATCCGCAGCTCGTCCGGGTGCTCGGTGTCGTCGCGCCGGGACGGCCAGGGGTGGAAGTCGATGGTCCCGAGGTTCGCCGCCCAGGCCACCGCGGCCGGCTCGGTGACGCACAGCTCATCGGCGTGTCGACCGCTCGGGAACGTCACTCGGGCCGACTGCACCCACTCGGGTCGCTTCTCCGGCACGCGCTTCTGGTAGATCGCCTCCCCCTCGGCGCCGTCGGGATGGCGCTTGAGCGTGCATGGGCGCTCGAACAGCGCCCGGACGACGCCGTCGCCGACCGTCACGTAGTAGCTGACCAGGTCGAACTTGGTCTCACCCCGGGCGGCAAAGTAGACCTTGTCGGGGTTGGTGACCTTGACCGTGCGCGGGCCGAACGGGCCGTCGACCTCGATCTCGACGTACGGCGAGGGCATGACCGGACACGCTATCCGGGGTTGAGGGCCTTCGGCAGTATCGAGCGGCGGGTTCGGCCAGGCAGCGTGGTCATATCGTCCCAGGTAACCGAGAGCGATCTTTCCAGCAGGGCGCAGCGGCTCGAGGAGTCGTTGGCTTACTGCGTCCAAGCGCTCCACTACCGCCCGAGGCGACCCCGGGTGCGATGGCCGGGGCGGCCACGTAATCTGCCGGCCATGGGCGACGCCGACTTCGAGGTACGCAAATCTGAAGAACAGTGGCGCGCCGAGCTGTCCCCGGAGGAGTACGCCGTGCTCCGCCAGGCCGGGACCGAGCGCCCCGGCACCGGACCCCTGCTCGGCGAGCACCGGGTCGGCATCTATCGCTGCCGCGCGTGCGGCAACGAGCTGTTCCGGTCGGAGACGAAGTTCGAGTCGCACTGCGGCTGGCCCAGCTTCTACGCGCCCTCGGAATCCGACGCAGTCGAGCTGCTGGAGGACAACTCGATGTTCATGCGCCGAGTAGAGGTCCGCTGCAAGCGTTGCGGCTCCCACCTCGGGCACGTCTTCCCGGACGCGCCGCAGACGCCCACCGGTGACCGGTACTGCATGAACTCGGTGTCGCTCAGCTTCGAGGCCGGCTGAGCCCGCGCTTGTTCGTGGCCGTCGATGCGGGCGAGTGCGGTCGTCGAGGTCGGTGGCGGTAAACCTCCAGTCGAAGGCGGTCGCGGCGTTGTCGCGCCGCTCGAAGGCGGCCAGACGGGCCTCCATTGCGCACGTGGGCAGCGATTGAGGAGTCAGCCGCCGCGGTGCCCCGTGGTGATCGTGATGCGGCTGGTGTCCGCGACACGCCGTACGACCGAGCTGAGCGCACCACGATCGCGACGGCAGGCCCGCGACGATGGACGCGCGACGGCAGGCCCGCGACGGCAGGCCCGCGACGAAGGGTCCGTGACGCACTTCCGGGCGGCAGCCCGTCATCCCCCCACGGACTTCCGGTGGCGACCAGCTAGGGCTGGCCTAGCTAGGGCAGGGCGGCGACGATTTCGGCAACCGGCTTGCGGGAGCCGGTGAAGAACGGCACCTCCAGCTTGGTGTGCAGCCGTGCCTTGGAGCTGCGCAGGTGTCGGATCAGGTCGACGATCCGTGACAGGTCGTCCGCCTCGAAGGCCAGCAGCCACTCGTAGTCGCCCAGCCCGAACGCCGCCACGGTGTTGGCCCGCACGTCCTCAAACTCCCGGCCCAGGGTCCCATGCTCGGAGAGCATGGCCCGGCGCTCGGTGGGCTCCAGCAGGTACCACTGCAGCGACCGCACGAACGGGTAGACGCAGACGTAGCCGCGCGGGTCCTCCCGGCGGACGTACGCCGGAATGTGGCTCTTGTTGAACTCCGCCGGCCGATGCAGCCCGACCGCCGACCACACCGGCTCGCACCCACGCCCGAGCCGGGTCTGCCGAAACCGGCTGTAGGTCTCCTGCAGCAGGTCCGGGTCGGGTGCCGTCCACCAGAACATCAGGTCGGCCTCGGCCTTGTAGCCGCTGACGTCGTAGCTGCCCCGGGTGTAGACGTCCTTGGCCAGCGCCTGCTCCAGCAGCCCGTCGACCTCGACCGTGGCCGCGGCCCGCTCCCCGTCGGCCAGTCGGGCGGCGTCCGTGCGGCCCCGGAAGACGGCATAGAGGGTGTAGAGCAGCTCCTCGTTCAGCGCGCGGAAGGACTTCGTCGACTCAGGCATGCCGCCATTGTCCCCTTCGGTACGGCGGGCGCGAGCCGCGGCTGTCGCACCGGCGAGCAACAATGGCGGCATGCTCCGGCGCGCCGTCCCGCTGCTGGCCGCGGGCACGCTACTGCTGGCCGCGTGTGCCGGCGGGCCGTCTCCCCGGTCCACTGCGTCGCGCGCCGCCGCGCCCTCCGCAGCCGTGGTCGCGACCCCCTCCGCGACGCCTGCTCCGGTGAAGTCGCCGCCGAGCAACCAGGCAGATGCACCGACGGGCGACTGGACGACGTACCACCGAGACAACGCTCGCACCGGCAACGCTCGCACCGGCAACGATTCAACGGCGGTGCGACCCGACCGGCTCACCGTTGCGTGGTCGGCCAAGCTGGACGGCGCGGTCTATGGCCAGCCACTGGTGGTCGGCGAAGCGATCCTGGCCGCCACCGAGAGCGACACCATCTACGCGCTCGACGCGGCATCCGGGCGGGTGCGTTGGCAGCAGCACGTCGGTGAACCGGTGCGGCGCTCGACCCTGCCCTGCGGCGACATCGACCCACTCGGCATCACCGGGACCATGGTCTACGACCCGGCCAGCCAGCTCGTGTTCGCCGTCGCGGAGGTCACCGGACCGCACCATGATCTGGTCGGCATCGACGTGACCACCGGACAGGTGCGCGTACGGCGAGGCATCGACCCACCGACGGACAACCCCAAGGTGCTGCAGCAGCGGGCCGCGCTCGCTTTGTCCTCCGGCCGGGTCTACGTCGCGTACGGCGGGCTCTACGGCGACTGCGGCGACTACCACGGTTGGGTGCTGGCCTCCGCTACCGACGGGCAGGGACCC
>JADGOU010000344.1 GCA_017882835.1 Frankiaceae bacterium
GTCGTGGCTGTAGCTGTTGACCTTGGTGCCGGTGCCGTCGACCAGATCGGCGGTAGCGCGACCAGCACGGCCGCCGGCGTCAACGCAGTCGCCCCGGCGGATGCCGTACGGGAGTGGCTGGCAGCTCGCCGCCCGATGCCGCCTGACCGATCGGCGCAGCTGGCTCGAACGCGCCTTCCTCGTAGAGCATCATCGCCGCCACCGACGTGATCGGCTTGGTCATCGAGTAGATCCGGAACAGCGTGTCCGGCTCGACCGGCAGACCGGCTTGCACGTCCCGCATCCCGTACGTCGAGGAGTGCACGATCTGCCCTCGGCGGCTGACCACGATCTGCCAGCCGGGCAGCCGGCCGTCGTCGACGTAGGTGGCAAAGTGCCGGTCGATCCGGGCCAGTCGGGCCGCGTCGAACCCGACCTGCGCCGGCGGTGTCTGCACGTCGACAGTTATCTCGCTGCCCACTTCGTGTTCCGGCGTCGGAAGGCGTCGTCGAGGCGCGCCGCCGCCGAAGTCAAGCTCGGTCAACGACCGCGGCAACGGCTGGACGACCCGGCCGACTAGGGTCCGGTGATGACCACAAGCGCGGAGTCTCACGCTGATGACCCGATCCCCGCACTCGCCCGCCGGTGCTGGGCGGCGCTGGAAACCCTGCACGTGGTCGCCTACTTCGCGCCCGAGCCGGCCGCGGCGTACCGGGCCCTCGGGCTGAGCGGTCGGGCCGGGTACTTCGCCTCCCGCTCCGCGCCGATGGGACCGGTACCGGCTGGGGTCACGGTCGCCACCTTCTACGTGTTCGCGCCGGCGCTGGTGCAGCGATCGATTCTGTCGGCTTGGGAGATCACGACTCCGGTGGCCGTGCTGACCGCTCGCCACACCGGGGTCACCGAAGCGCTGCACCGGGTGCTTGGTGAGCCCGACATCGGCGAGGCGCTGGAGCTGGCGCGGACGGCGTGCGCCGGGCTGACCGCGCCGGGCCGGCCGCTCTACGCCGGCCACGCGGCGCTGCCGTGGCCGACCGATGAGTTGCTCGCACTCTGGCACGCGGCCTCGCTGCTGCGTGAGCACCGCGGTGACGGCCACGTTGCCACCCTCCTGCAAGCCGGCCTCGACCCGGTGGAGGCGATCGTGACCGGGGGGCTGATGGCCGGCACAACCGGCTTCATGCGGACCAGCCGAGGCTGGACAGACGCCGAGTGGGCGGCTGGCGAAGACCGGCTCCGCGAGCGCGGACTGCTCGGTCCCGACGGGCTGACCGCCGCGGGCACGGCGCTGCGCCGGGATCTGGAAACCAGCACCGACCGGGCCGCCGAGATCGGCTGGCGGCACCTCGGCGCCGACGGCGCTGCCCGGCTGCTGGAGCTGGTGCGGCCGCTGCGGCGGACGCTGCTCGAGGGCGACGTCTTCCCGCCGGAGCTGCTTGCCCGCCGGTAAGGCCGGTGGCCGACCGACCCGGGCCTGTGGCCGACTCGGTGCGGCCCAACTCCGTGTTGCCCCACTCGCCGCTGACCCGATTCGGTACTGCCGACCGGTGTGCCAAGATCGACGCATGCGGGTGGCCCTCGACGCGACCCCGCTGATCGGTAGCCGCACCGGCGTCGGGCGCTACGTCGCCGGCCTGGTGCCCGCGTTGACCGCTCTCGCCGACCCGCCCGAGGTTGTGCTGACCGCCTTCACGGTTCGAGGCGCCGGCGACATCGAGCACTTCCCGGGGACGACGACCAGCGCGCGCCGCTTCCCGGCCCGGGTGCTGCAGGCCTGCTGGGGCCGCTGGTCGCTGCCCCCGGTCGAGTGGCTCTCTGGCCGGGCCGACGTCTTCCATGCCACCAACTTCGTGCTGCCACCGGCGCGGCGCGCCGCGGGCGTCGTGATGGTGCACGACCTCAGCTTCGTCCGACACCCGGACACCGTCTCGGCCGCCTCCTTGCGCTACCGGGACCTGGTCCCGCGCTCGGTACGCCGGGCCGAGGTGGTCGTGACGCCCACCGAGACCACCGCCGCCGAGGTCGCGGACTACTACGGGCTCCATCCCGAGCGGGTGCTGCCCACCCCGCTGGGCGTCGACCCGGCGTGGGCCACGGCCACGGCCCCAGATGCGCACTGGCTGGGCCAGCGCGGACTGCCCGAGCGCTACCTGCTCTTCGTCGGCAGCCGGGAGCCGCGCAAGAACCTGCCGGTGCTACTGCGCGCGCACGCGGCTCTGCGGGCGTCCCGCCCCGACGTACCGCCGTTGGTGCTGGCCGGTCCACCGGGGTGGGGCGCCGGCGGCACCGGCCCCCACGCCACCGGCGACGCCACCGACGCGGTGGTGATCGCCGGCTACCTGTCGGACGATGACCTGCCGCGGGTGGTGGCCGGCGCCGCCTGTCTGGCGCTCCCGTCCCGATACGAGGGTTTCGGACTGCCGGCGCTGGAGGCGTTGGCCTGCGGAGTGCCGGCAGTAGTCAGCGACCTGCCGGTGCTGCGTGAGGTGACCGGCGGCCTGGCCAGTTATGTACCGGTCGGCGACACCGACGCACTTGCCGGGGCGCTCGCCGACGCGCTCGCCGACAGCGGCGACCGCGGCCCGGCCGCGCGCGCCGCCCGCCGGCGCTGGGCGGCCGGCTGGACCTGGGACCGCTGCGCGCAGGCCACCCGGGCCGCCTATGTCCAGGCCGTGACCGGGTGACTCAGGTGGCCGCAAACGCGGAAGGCAGTCTGGCGACCGTGGTGGTCGTCACCTGGCAGGGCGCCCACCTGCTGCCCGCGTGCCTGGACGGGTTGACGGCGCAACGCGGGCCGCGGGCGCGCTTTGCCGTCTGGGTGGTCGACAACGCCTCCACCGACGGTACGGCCGAGCTGCTGCGCACGCGCTACCCATGGGTGCGAGTGCTGCCCAACCGCGACAACCAGGGCTTCGCCGGCGGCTGCAACCGGGCCCTGCGCGAGGTGTCTACGCCGTACGCCGTATTGCTCAACAACGACGCCCGGCCCGAGCCCAACTGGCTGGACGCGCTGCTCGCCGCGTTCGAGCCTGCCGTGGCCGCCGACGTCGCGGCGGTGACCGCCCGGGTGCTGCTCGCCGGCGGTGCAACCGCGGGCCGGATCAACAACGCCGGCAACGTGGTCCGCTCCGACGGCTACGCCTACGACCGCGGGTTGGGCGCCTCCAACGGCCCGCCGTACGACGTGCCGGCCGACGTCTTCGGGTTCTGCGGTGCCTCCGCGGCGCTGCGAATGACGGCGTTGCGCCAGGTCGGGCTGTTCGCCGACGACTTCTTCCTGTACTACGAGGACACCGACCTGTCCTGGCGCCTGCGGCTGGCGGGGTGGCGGGTTCGGTACGAACCGGCCGCGGTGGTGCGCCACCTGCACTCCGCGTCGGCCGACCAGCGCTCGGCGCTGTTCGCCTTCTACAACGAGCGCAACCGGCTGCTGATGCTGGTGCGGAACGCCCCGGCCCGGATCGCGGTGCCGCAGCTCCTGCGGTTCCCGGTGACCACGCTGCTGCTGAGTCTGCGGCGCTGGCGCGGCCGGCCGATCCCCGCCGGGCAGCACTTCCGACCAGTGCTGCGGCTGGCGGTGCTGCGTTCCGTGCTGCGACTACTCCCGACCCACCTGCGGCAGCGGTGGCGCATCGGACGCAGCGCTGTGCTGTCCCGCCGCGACGTCGCCCGGCAGCTGGAGCCAGCGC
>JADGOU010000345.1 GCA_017882835.1 Frankiaceae bacterium
CGTCGTCTACGACTTCGACGAGGATCCGACGGTCCCGGTGCTGCGCTCGCTGCAGGCCGAGATCGCACAGCTCCGGCCCCTCCGCAACGACCTCGGCCGTGGGGTGCTGAACGCGATGAAGGCGGGCATCGCTGAGGCCCGGGGCGATTATGTCCTGATCTCTATGGCCGACGGCTCCGACGAACCGGAGGTCGTGGACCGCATGGTGGAACTCGCCCGGGATGGAGCGGACGTTGTGGCTGCCAGCCGCTACATGCGCGGCGGGGGCCAGGTTGGCGGGCCGGCCTTCAAGAGAGTGCTGAGTCGGACGGCGGGTCTCACCCTCCACTGGCTCGGCGGTGTGCCGATCCACGATCCCACCAACAACTTCAAGCTCTACAGTCACCGCTTCCTCGACTCGGTCACGATCGAGAGCACCGCCGGTTTCGAGCTCGCCCTTGAGTTGTCGGTCAAGGCGACGCTGGCCCACCGGCGCTTAGCGGAGGTCCCCACCACGTGGCGCGACCGCACCGCCGGCCAGAGCAACTTCAAGCTCCGGAAGTGGTTGCCGCACTACTTGCGGTGGTATCTGTTGGCGCTACGAAGACCTCGCAATGCCCGATCGTAGGGCCAGGGTCGTCGATTGAGGGACGAACTGACCTGTGGTTGCGCGCTTGTCGCCGGCGGCAACCGGACAGACCACAGCATCGAGCGAAGACTGCCGCATCGAAAGGGTAAGCAGGGAGTGGCGAGCCTCGGTGGCTTTGTCGAAGCCAGCAGCTGGGCGTCAGAACCTCTTGGTCAGGCTCCTGAGGTCACTGCTCGCCTGGCCGGTGAGCCCCCGCGCGATCCCGGGCACGGGCCGACAGATCAACGCGAGGGCACGGAGCCAGTCATTGCGAGGGGTCAGGCCCGGCCCGGGACCGCCTACCACCGATCATCGCAGTCTTCACGCGGGCCAGTGCCGGTGCGACTCCAGCAGCGGACGGCCCGCCCCCGGATCAGCGGACCGCCACGCCGGGCACCGGCGGCGAAGTCACCGCTCGGAGGGACACGGCGCGGTACTCCACCACTCCCTCTCCCATTGCCCGGAGGAAGATCACGATCCGGGCGCCGTTCGCGGGCACGTCGACGAAGAACGACGCCAGTTGCCAGTCGGGGTTCTCACGGGTCCAATTGCCAGCGCCGGTCGGTGCCGTTGCCACCACGCCACCCCCCGAATCGAGGACTTGGCCAAAGACGCGCCCGCTGCCTGCCGCGCCGGTGCTGCGCGCTTGGTACGAAATGAGGTACCGACCGGGCGGCACCGGGACGGTCTGTGCCACGCTGCGCCCATCCGGCAGCCGGTCGGCCGGACCCGGGCCCGGGATGCGCATCCGGTCGCCCGCCGGATCCGAGATCACCGTCACCGTAGGGTCAGGCGGTCCCCACGCCCCGCCGCCCGTGGTGGCGCTCGCGAACCCCGGGTCGGCGATGAGTTCCGGGCCCAGCGCCGGGGCGTCGGACCGGCCGATCCAGACGCCGGGCACGACCTGACGGGCGCCGGCGGGACCGGCCTCTCCTGCGCCGCGCTCGCTTATCAGCCAGGTTTCCAGGTCGACGCGACCGGGCCGCGGGCCCGCGATGCGCTCCAGGAGGTACCGATAAGGCGCATCGTACAAGTCGCCGACGAACGTCGTATCGAGTTGCACCGCGAAGGGCCTGCCGCCGCTCTCCGCGACGATGGCGGCCACGACCGCCTGGTGCCCGCCAAGCGTCTCCCACGTCACGCTCTGGTCGCGGAGCATGGTCGCCGACGTGGCGAGCGATCCGGCCGCAACGACCAGCACGACCGCCCCCAGCACGGCCCCCGCGACCCGGCTGCGACCGGTGGCCGTCGCGACTCCCAGGCCCGCGAGGAGCATCGGCACGGGCATGACCACGAACAGGTAGTGCGGGTCGATTGGACCCGGCCAGGCGGCGTACAGGACGGTCGTCGCCGCCAGGAGCACGACCGCGAGCGGGCCGGCCCGCTCGGGCGCGCGCAGCCGTCGCAGACACCAGCCGAGCCCGAGCGCGACGGTCCCCCAGAGCACCAGGCCCAGGACGCCGTCCGATGGGATGACCCGGGTCGCGATGTGAGCGACGTCCGCCAGCTGCTCGATCGGGGGCGGTCGGACCTGCCCGCCGGCGCCGCCGCCGCTCCCCCCGAGTAGTGCGAGCATCCCACGCGTGTTCTCCAGCTGATGGGTCACCTCGTGGACCACGAAAGGCGCTTCGACCAAGAGTGCCAAGCCGATCGACCCGAGAACGATCCGGCGGGTCACCGCCGGACGGACCGCGGCCCACCAGATCGCGGCGGCAGGAAGCACCAGCAGCACCTGTTGGTGCAGCTGCCAGGCGATCACCCACGCCGGTGCGGCGACGAGCAGCCAGCGTGGTCTGCCGCGGGCTACCAGGAGCATGGCGATCATCGCGAGGAGCAGGAACGGCACCAGGAGCTGCGAGTTCCAGAGGAACCGGCCGAACAGGATCGTGAGCTCGCCGGTCGCCCACAGCGCCGCGGCGACCAGCCCGGTCACCCACCCCTGGAGCAGCCTCCCGAGCGAGGCGAGGAGCACGATCGTGGCGACGTCCGCCAGCACACTCGCCAGCGCATATACGGCCGGGTCGCCACCGGACGCGAGGCCAAATGGCGCAAGGAGCCAGTAGATCGCAGGCCCCAGGTGGAACGTGCCGGTGCTCACCATCGGCCCAAGGAGTGGGATCCGTCCGGACTGCAGCATGTCCTGCGCCCCGAGCACATCGCCTGCCTGGTCGCCCAGGAACAAGGTGAGCTCCGGAAGCCGGTAGAGACGGATCGCGAGCGCGACGCCGACGATCGCCAGCAGCCCGAGCTGGGGCAGGACCGGTCGTAGTCGCAAGCCGGGCGACGAGGCCGTCAGGCTAAGGACCCGCATCGGACGCCAGTCTGCCCGTGTCGCGACACGAGAGCAAGGGGACGACAGGCGACTCGCCGGCGCTGGACCTTGTCACGGGGCGTCACCGGCCCCTTTCCGAGCGTGCCCCGCGAGCGATCCGAACCACGTCTCGTACTCGGCGGCAATCGCGTCCCAGCTATACCTGTCGCGAGCACGCTCGTGTGCACGGTCTCGGAGCGACGCGCTCGTCTCGGAGTCGCTCAGGACCGCATCGAGCGCCTCTGCCAGCTGCCGCGCGTCACGGTAGTAGAGCCCGGCGTCTCCCAGGGTCTCCCGATGCTCGGGCACGTCGTTGGCGACGATCGCGTTGCCGAAGCCCATGGCCTCGACGAGCGCCGGGTGCGTCCCGCCCACCTCCGTCGCCTGGACGTAGGCCGCGGCGTGGGACCGCAGGACCTGGTAGCCGTGCCCGTAGATCGCCCCGAGGAAGCGGACCCGCGGGTCGTCCGTCCGCTTCAGCGACGCGATGTAGTCGCTGGCATACGGAGCGTCGCCGACGATCGCGAGTGGGACTTCCGCCCGGACCGACCGATACGCTTCGATGACGACGTGGGCGTTGTTCTCGGGCTCGAGCCGGCTCACGTACAGCACGTATTTGCCCGGCTCCAGCCCCAGCCGTCCGAGCGTGCCGTCGTCGGCAACCGGGTCAAGGTCGGTGCCGTAGGCGAAGTAGTCGGTCTCGCGGCCGTACGTCTCGTGGTAGTACCGCTGGATCACCCG
>JADGOU010000346.1 GCA_017882835.1 Frankiaceae bacterium
GAGCCTGGTCGCCCGCGGTCTCGGTGTCGGTGTGCCGATGCGCGCCGCGGTCCCCGCGTACTACCGGTCGCAGTTCCTCAACACGACCCTGCCCGGCGGGGTACTCGGCGACGTGCACCGAGCCGTACGCCACGGCCGCGACGTCGGCGCTCCAAACCGTGCCTTACGCGCCGTTGCCTGGGAACGCTCCGCCGGTCAGGTCGTCCAGATCGCGCTGACGATCACCGTGCTGCTGGTTCTGCCGTCGCCGGTGCGCTCGTCCATGCCGGTCGTTGCGACCTGGGTCGTGGCAGGGGGGGTGGGCGTCGTCCTCCTGTGTCGGGCTCTGCCCCGTGGCAGGCCGTCCAGATGGGGACGGACGGTGCGCACGGCAGCCGCTGACCTCCGTGGCGGGCTGCTGGCGCGGAGGGCGTGGCCCGGCATCGTGCTCGCCTCCGCCGCGGTGGTGGCCGGCCATGCAGCGACCTTCCTGATCGCCGCCCGGACCGCCGGGTCGACCGCGTCAGCGGCCCGGATGCTGCCGCTGGCGCTGCTCGTGCTGCTGGCGATGGGACTGCCGACGAATATCGCCGGGTGGGGCCCACGTGAGGGCGCCGCCGCGTGGGTGTTCAGCGCGGCCGGGCTGAGCGCAGACCAGGGCGTCGCCACCGCCGTGGTGTACGGCCTCATGGTGCTCGTCGCCAGCCTTCCCGGTGCCTTTGTGCTCTTCGCGACCTGGCTCCATCGGGGCACCGACCAGACAGTTACACCCCCGCCGTGGACTGCGTCCACCGCCGACCTGGAAGGGGCCGCAAGTGGCTGAGCGTCCCTACACCCTGCTGAGCTGCGGCACGTCGATCGACGGCTATCTCGACAGTGCGACAGAGAAGCGCCTGTTGCTCTCCAACGACGCCGACCTGGACCGCGTTGACGCCGTTCGCGCAGCCTGCGACGCCATCCTCGTGGGCGCGACCACTATCCGGAACGACAACCCTCGGCTTCTGGTGCGTACGAAGGCGCGACAGGACGAGCGGATCGCCCAAGGGTTTGGGCCCTCGCCGATCAAGGTGACCGTGACCGGCCGGGCGCAGCTGGACCCGTGCGCGAACTTCTTCGCCACCGGCGACACCGAGAAGCTGGTCTACTGCGCGAGCGCGACGGTATCCGAGGCCCGCGATCGGCTCGGGCCCGTTGCCACCGTCGTCGACGGCGGCCAGCCGGTGGATATGCAGTGGATGAGCGAGGACCTCTACGCCCGGGGCGTGCAGCGACTCATGGTCGAAGGCGGCGGGACGGTGCATACACAGTTTCTGACCGCCGACCTCGCCGACGAGCTGCAGATGGTCGTCGCACCGTTCTTCGTCGGCGACTCCCGTGCGCCGCGGTTCGTCAGCGACGGGCGGTTCCCGTGGAACCCGGACCGGCGCGCGACGCTGGCAGAGGTGCGCCGGATCGATGATGTGGTGCTCCTGCGGTATGCGCTCTCGGCGCGATTCCGGATGAACTGACCAAGGAGGCCCCCAATGCCGCGAACCCTGCCGGTTGCGACGATCCGAGCCCAGGTGACGGTGCCGTTGAGGTTCGCCGACGGATACGCCACGACCGCGCGCGTGTTTACCTTCGATGGGTTGGCCGACGGCCGCGAACATCTCGCCTTCGGACTGGGCGACCGCGCCGGACCATGGACCCCCGACGCGCTCGTGTACCCGCCACCACTGGTCCGGCCGCACAGCGAGTGCCTCACCGGCGACGTCTTCGGCAGCCAGCGCTGTGACTGCGGCCCGCAGATGCGCGAGGCCGTGGAACTCATCGCCGACGCTGGGGGATTCCTGCTGTACCTGCGACAGGAGGGGCGTGGCATCGGCCTGTACGCCAAGCTCGATGCCTACCTGCTGCAGGACGCTGGCCTGGACACCTACGAGGCCAACCTCGCGCTCGGCTACACCGAGGACGATCGCGACTACACGGCTGCGGCGCAGATGCTCCAGGCGCTGGGGTTGTCGAGGGTGGCCCTGCTGAGCAACAACCCGGACAAGGCCGCCCAGCTCGGTCGGCTCGGGGTGACCGTGACCGAGCGGGTGCCGACGGGTGTGCACCTGTCCCCGGCGAACGCGCGCTACCTGGCCACGAAGGCCGTACGTGGCGCCCACACACTCGACGTCCCGCTCGTTGGGCCGCCTGCGCAGTGGTGGGCCGGCGATGCAATAGCCCTTTAGTTTCGTTGCCCACGCCTGGACGTGCCTACGTCCCGACCGGGGACACTGGCATCTCAACCAACCTTGGAGGAACCATGACTGCTCGCCCACCCGTGCCACCGTTCTTTCGTGACGCCGCCGTGCGGAAGGTGCAGTCCGCGGAGGACGCCTGGAACACGCGCGACCCGCTGCGGGTGGCGTTGGCCTAAACGGAGGACTCCGTCTGGCGCAACCGCGACACCTTCATCCACGGCCGCGAGGAGATCGTGCAGTTCCTTACCGGCAAGTGGGAACGCGAACTGGACTAC
Source organism: Frankiaceae bacterium (assembly GCA_017882835.1). Taxonomy (GTDB): domain Bacteria; phylum Actinomycetota; class Actinomycetes; order JADGOU01; family JADGOU01; genus JADGOU01. The sequence goes on from JADGOU010000346.1 coordinate 2,483, forward strand.
GTTCTGCGTAAAGGACTGTGGGCGTTCGGCGACGACAGCATCGCCGTGCGGTTCCAGTACGAATGGCACGACGGCGACAACAACTGGTTTCGCAGCTACGGCAACGAGCTGTGGGAGTTCGACGCCGAGGGGCTCATGCGTCGCCGCGAGGCGAGCATCAACGACGTCGCGATCGCAAAGTCGGAGCGCCGCTACTTCGCGCCCCGCGGTGAAGCCGATCACGGCACTGACTTCCCACTGGACTGAGGTGCCCGGCAAGGCTGGCTGAGCCGGCACTGGGCTGGCACCAGCCCTTGGCCGGAGGCCGGGTCGTTCTCGAGTCGTTGAAGTGCGGGTTAAGGACTGAGGCCGTCCTGCTCGGCGACGTAGCAGAGCAGGGACCGTGCTTCCTCGGTGCACGTGCCACAGCCGGCCAGGGGTGCGCATCGCGAGCTGGGAGGATTTGGGCGCCTTGCCATCGCGTGTCCCAGGCAAGAACTGGGTGAAGGCTGCGTTCAGCTCCGCCAGTGGGTAGCGATGCAGCGGCAAACTGCGTCGAGGCCAGCCACGCGGTCACTCGCTCCTCGCTGCGCTCAATCATCACCGTCTGAGGCGACCGACGGCATGAGCAGCAGGCAGAGCGCACCAACCGCCGCGACCGCTTCAGCGACGGCGCTGATGGTCTTCTCGGTGTACCAGACGGGGTCGTACATGTCGGGCAATGGACCGAAGCCGCCCACGTCGATGTAGCCGTAGAGCAGTACCGCACCCAAGCCGCCAGCGGCCATCAGGAACGCCACCAGAGCCCCAAGGCGGTTCCGGGTCAGCAGCACCAGCAGCATCGCGATCACGGCGAGAGCTGCTTCAAGTCGAAACAGCTGTCCTTGGCTGATGTGCGGGCTCGCCGCACCAGTGAGAGTGTCAAATCCCGGGGCGAGCTGCCAGTGGACGTACGCGTCAACACCCAGCCCGGCCGCTGTGACCAGGGTCAGCATCCGGTGGGTTGCCTCCGAGCCAGCGTGACGGCGCAGCGGCGCCGGCGCTTGGGTTCGGCCAAGGTCATCGGTGGAAACGTCGACCCCGCCCGGGTTTGCGTGTGAGCGGCGAGACATGGCGGGTCAGCCGACCTTGATGGTCAGGTCCATGCCCTTGTCCTTGTGGCCGGGCACGGAGCACCACAACTCGTAGGAC
>JADGOU010000347.1 GCA_017882835.1 Frankiaceae bacterium
GACAAAGACCGGCAATATGGCTGGCAGTTTTACCTTGCGCATGACTTCGGGAGTAGTGCGCCTTCTGTGACTTACATCGTAGGCAAGTCACCGGGCGGTGAGCATGAAGGGACTCGGCAGAGGCGTGCACGCAACCCTCGCGCCTTTGGGCAGGAACGGAAAGGCATGCCCCCCATTATGGAACGTAGCATTTAGCGGGTTGTGCAGCAACTAATCGTCTCGAAGATGGTTAACGAACCCGCCAATGCGATGGATTGTTCGGAAGCTTAGTTCGAGGAAGTCCTTTGTGCATCAACTCTCCATTACACTGTCTTCCAAGCACCGCACGCCGCACTGCCGTTTCGCCATCTAACCCGCACCCGTAACTAGACACATGCTTACCCGGTCGACTCCGCTGGCTGGTGGCCTGAGCGGGGTCCCGAGGCAGTGATCTCGTGGTAGGTCGTAGGGGACTGTTGACCGGCCAGGCCGAGCAGGGTCTGGAAGGCCGCAATGGGGGTACGGCGCCGGTTGAACCGGAAGACGTACTCGTCGAGGTAGACCGGCAGGTGCTCGCTGGACACGCCGTGGTGGGTGCCTACCAGCCAGCTCTTGAGGTTGGAGATGACGCGGTGCACCCGGGGCAGCAGCTCGCCCGGGTCTTCCCCGAGTGCGCGGGCGGCGCGCTGGCTGCGCCGGTCGTGGGTGTAGCCGAGCTTGTGCAGGCCGCGGTAGCCCTGCCAGCCGTCGGTGCGCACCGTCGCGCCGACGGCGACGTTGGCTTGCACGAACGGGTGCAGGGTCTGCGCGGAGGCGTCGTCGACGACGCGCATGCGCACCCGGCCGCTGGCGGCGCCGCGCGCCTCCACCGCGACAACGACCAGCGCCTTGTCCCCGCGGGCCCGGCCGCCGCGCAGCCCGGGTTCCTCGCCGCCGACGAAGCACTCGTCGATCTCGACCGTGCCGGTCAGCAGGGTGCGCTCCGGGTTGACCATGGCGCGCCGCAGCTTGTGCAGCATCATCCACGCGGTCTCGTGTCGGTCGATACCGAGCTGGCGGGCCAGCTGAGTCGCCGAGATGCCCGGCGTGGCCGTGGTCATCAGGTAGGCCGCCCAGAACCACAGGTGCAGCGGCGTGCGGGTGCGGTGCAGGACCGTGCCCGACGTCACCGACGCCTGGTAGCGGCAGGACACGCACTGCCACAGCAGCCGGCGCGGCAACTCCGTGGCCGCAAGGCCACCGCAGCGCGGGCAGTGGAACCCCTCCGGCCACCGCGAGGCGAACAGGTACTCCCGGCACGCCTCATCGTCGGGAAAGCGGGCCTGGAACTCGATGATCGTCTTCGGGAAATCTGGTCTCGGCACCCCGTCACCCTAGCGGAGTCAACCGGGTAAGCATGACACCGATAACGGCCAGCGGACGCGGCCGTCCGCTCGGGCGCGCCGCCTGCCCAGTTGTACACCTACGGCGTCCCTGACGGTCCAGGTCGTTTCTCTCCGCATTGCGGACGGACGCACGCCAACTCCTGAAGCGCGCACGAGGGGAACGCCACGCAGCGGCGGAGCGGGACAGCCCCATTGCGGCGACCCGAGGCCGCCAGGACCCGGAGGCGAGGATGCGGCCGGCCAAAGCGATGGTGTAGCCGGGGGCGAACGTCGGGAGCCGGCACTACCACGACACTTTCGGGCGAGCTGTTGAGTCCTGGATGGGCACCGTGCAGCCTCTTGGGTGACAAGGTGCTGGCCGAGGACGGCGGCGATTCTCGTCAGCGCGCTCGTCACCCGGCCAAGAACCATCCGGGCCGAACCACTCGAGAGCCTGGTTGCCGCGCAGCATCGCGGCGACACTCACTTCCTCGACCGCATTGTGTGGCGGACCTCGCACCACGACGGCGCGTTATGACGACCATCCAACGCGGCCCCTTGCACCCTTGACTGAGTAAAGCGCGAGGACAGGAATTCAGTGTCCGAAGAGGCCGGTCAAGGTGCCGCGGGCGAGGACGTGGCCCGAATGACGAAGTTGAACAGGGCATATGTGGTTGTCGCCCCCACGCCGAGCGTCGGTAAGTCCAGCGCGAACACGGTGATCTGATAACGGTGCGGGTCGTCGCCGGGTGGGGGCGCTGGGCCGCCGTACTCGCTGACTCCCCAGTCGGTGAAGCCGAGCACGCTGCCCGCCGGTTTCTTGCCGGCAGTTCCGACGCCCGCGTCGAGCTGCCGGCTGTCGGCAGGGAGGTCGAACAGCACCCAATGCGTGAAGCCGACTGTGGTGGGTGCGTCCGGGTCATACATCGTCACTGCGACACTCTGGGTGCCGGACGTCAGGTCACCCCACCGAAGATCAGGGCTGATGTTGCTGCCTCCGGCACTGCTGTGCGCAGCCGATAGCGGTACCTGCTGGTCGTCATGGAAGAGGCTACTGGTTACCGTGATCTCGACAGGCTCACCGCTGGTCATGGCAGTCCTCCCAGAACGTCAGTTGTGCGCGCGTTGCCGGCGTCCGGACTGCACCCGATTACTAGCCGTCCTGCATGTCTCAGCCGGCCCACACCGCAGCCAGGCGGCTGCTACCTACTAGTTGCTCCCCGTCTGTGCATCGTCCTGCGCCCGGCACGTCCTGCACCAGCAATCGGCGCAGGACGTGGGCGTGCACTTTGCCCTCCCGCTCGGGATGGTTCAAGCGACAGCCGGAGTCCCGGTCCGTCTCTTGGCGGGAGCGCGTCCGGGCTGATTCGTCTAATCCCCCGTTCGCGGCCCGGCCTGCGGCTGCAAGCCAGGGGAAAGGGGGACGCCTCGGCTGGGCAATTGGGAGTCGCCAGGCGATGTCCACCCTGGCGAAGGCTCGGTCCCACCCTCGCTCACCGGCTTCCTGCCTCGCTGAACCGCCACCCCGCACTCGCGTTACCGACGGCACAACAGGCCCCAGCGTCCTCCTCGACCACTGCGCCGAGGCTCGACCGCGCCCCTGTTTCTGGTGCTCGTCCCGTCCCAGCCGGCCGGAGCCGGTGCCACCCGGTCCGCGGTCTCGGCTGCGCCGGGGATCCGCGTGCCGTCGTTGCCCCAGGTGCGCCGTCGTTGACACCCACGCGGCGCGCTTGGCCGCACCGGCCAGCCGCTTATCTCGCCGAGGCGCGAGGGGGCTGAACTACCGCTTCGGCCACGCGGTCGAAGTGAAGGCGTTTGGCGAACGCGGCGGAAGGCCGAGAACTCCTCGCCGAGGGACCATGTCGCGCCAGCGCCGACGCCACTTATGGCCATGATCAGTTACGCCGGATGTCGGACAGTCCTTGACGCGCCGACGGGTGCCCACTGTGTCACAGAGGGATTTGCTAGGTTCCGGGATGGCTCCTGGACGACTGAACGTGACGTTCTCAGGTGGCGGCGCACTGCTCGCGGTGTCCTCAGTGACGGCCCGCGCTACGCGCGTCGGCGTGGTGAACCGAACCGTCGGCTGCTGACCGGAGGAACCTGTGCGGCTTCGTCTCGCTGCCATACCGCGACGCTACGTCCCCCGGACGCGGTACCTGGCCCGGGAGGTCCTGGACGGCAGCGACACGGCCTCGCTGGGCCCAGTGGATCCCGAGCGGGGGCTGCCGTTCCGGCCGAGCAGCTTCCGGGACTGCTCGCTGTGGGAGCAGCATCAAGTGGCCGCGGCCCGAGGTCTGCTGCAC
>JADGOU010000348.1 GCA_017882835.1 Frankiaceae bacterium
CCGCAAACGTTGGTACCGGACTCGCCGGAACCCAAGGGCGGCGGCGCCCGATCACCGCATACGCCCGGGCTCGACGGTGGTAGATGGGAGGCACCTGGCGGCTCAGCGTGACTGTTCGTTCCGATCGGCCCGTCGGCGGTTAGTTAGTGTCAGCGGGTGATGGCCACCTTGAGGGACTTGGTCTCCGCGGCGCGGCCAAAGGTGTCGTAGGCGTCCAAGATGCTGTCGAACGTGAACCGGTGGCTCACGAACTTCTCCGGCGTGAGCCTGCCTTGGGCGACGAGTCTGAGCAGCATCGGCGTCGTAGTGGCGCTCACCAGGCCGGTGGTTATCGCGACGTCCTTGATCCAAAGGTCCTGGAGCCTCAGCTCCACCGACTTCCCGTGTACGCCGACGTTCGCCACTGTCCCGCCGGGGCCGACGAGCTCGGTGGCCATCTCGAAGGTCGCCGGCATGCCAACGGCCTCGATGGCGACGTCCACGCCCAGCCCATCGGTCATGGCCAGCACCTCATCCTTCCAGCCCCACCCGCCGCTGTTGACGACGTCGGTAGCGCCGAAGCCCTTGGCCTGCTGGACCCGGTTGTCGTCGAGATCGATGGCGATGATGCGGGAGGCGCCGTAGAGACCGGCGGTCATCATCGCCGCCAGGCCCACCGGTCCAGCGCCGATGACGGCGACGACGTCGCCGGGCTTGACGCGGCCGTTGCGCACCCCGATCTCGAAACCCGTGGGCAGGATGTCAGAGAGCGGGAACGCGGCCTCGTCGCTCACACCCGCGGGCAGCTTGTGCAGGGAGCCCTCGGCGAAGGGCACGCGCACGTACTCGGCCTGGGTGCCATTGATGAAGTGGCCCAAGACCCAGCCGATGCCCGAGGTGCCCTCATCGGCGAGGCAGTGCGCCGGCAGCTGCCGGTGGCAGTAGGAGCATGAGCCGCACGAGGTGATGCAGGAAATGATCACCCGGTCCCCCGCGGCAAGCTTGCTCACCGCCCGGCCCACCTCGGTAATCGTCCCGATACCTTCGTGCCCGAGGATCCGTCCGTCGGTCACCACCGGGACATCCCCCTTCAGGATGTGCAGGTCAGTGCCGCAGATCGTGGTGGTGTCCACCTGCACGATCACGTCAGTCGGGTAAATGATCTCCGGGTCGGGCACGACCTCCCAGGCCTTCTGACCCGGTCCGTGGTACACGAGCGCCTTCATCAGATGGTCTCCTTGTCCTCGGCTGCCGACGCCGGTCGGCCGAGTGTCGCGGACACGTATACACCCATGTGGTGCTGACCGACGTCCGCTGGTGCGGCGACGGCCGAGGTCCGGCCGCGGAGTACACCACAGCGCACCTGCCGGGCGCGGTGCGGGGTGGACCTGGAGCGGTGGCGGTCCGGCGTCGGAGGCGGAGGCGGAGGGCATCGCCGACAGCCACGGCGCGAGCGCCGCCCAGGTCGCCTTGGCTTGGGTCCTGTCCCGGGGCGACGGCGTCGTGCCGCTGGCAGGAAGCTCCCGGCCGGCGCATGTGGAGAACAGCGCCGCCGCCGTCGACCTGGTCCTGACCGAAGCCGACCTGGCGCGGATCGACGAGGTCGTGCCCGCCGAAGGAGCCCACGGAGCCCGCTACCCCGAGCCCGCGATGCGTCTCATCGACGCCGGCTAGACCGGGCAGATCGACTGGCGCCAGAAGACGTAATGGACGCCGTCGTGCTACCGCGTCCCCGCGGCCACTCGACCGCGGTCGGTTGATCCGGCGGTCAGGCCGAGCCGTCGACCGCCAACCCGACAGGGCAGCTCAACCCGGTGCCGCCCAGGCCGCAGTAACCGTTGGGCACCTTGGCCAGGTACTGCTGGTGGTAGTCCTCGGCGAAGTTGAACTTCCCCGCGGGCGCGATCTCGGTCGTGATCTGGCCGTAGCCGGCGCCGGTGAGGACGGCCTGGAACGCCGCCCGACTCTCCTCGGCGGCGCGCCGTTGGGGGTCGTCGCGGTAGTAGATCGCCGAGCGGTACTGGGGGCCGACGTCGTTGCCCTGCCGCATGCCCTGGGTGGGGTTGTGCGCCTCCCAGAAGACCCGCAGCAGATCCCCATAGCTGACCACTGCCGGGTCGAAGACCACCTGAACTACTTCGGCATGCCCAGTGCGGCCCGAGCAGACTTCCTCGTACGTCGGGTTGAGCGTGACGCCGCCGGCGTATCCGGCGGCGGTGGTGAACACCCCGGCGAGCTGCCAGAACTTACGCTCCGCCCCCCAGAAGCAGCCCAGGCCGAAGACGGCGACCGCCATGCCGTCGGGGTACGGCGGGGCGAGCGGGGAGCCGAGAACGGCGTGCCGCTCGGGCACCGGCATGGCCTCGCTCCGGCCGGGCAACGCATCCTGCTGGGCCACCATCGTGGCCATGGCTCGGCTGAACAGCACAGTCGCCACCTCCCCTTGACACTCGGTCACTGCGACCGGCTGCGCCACCAGCGCAGGCGTACTGCGGGGTGAACACGCGCCCTCCCCACTGACTTCCCGGCATTCGCCGGGCCGGCCTGTGGATGACTTCGCACCGGCGGTCTTGCTGTGTACAACTCAGCATGAGCATGGCGACCGATGCCAACCTCGGCTCATGCCGACATCTGGCCCCTCCACTTTGCGGATCGAGCCCGCGGCCCTGCAGGACGCGGCCACCCGCTTCCGGACAATGGCGGCCACCGTCACCGATCACCGGGCAAGTCTGGCCAGCACCTCGGCGAGCTGCTGCCCGGCGCTCGGCGGCGCCGTGCAAGCGGCGGCGGTCGCGACCAGCCACACCGCCGACGGCGCGCTGGAAGGGCTCAGCAAGAACTACGCCGCCATCAGCGCAGCCCTGGCGCAGTTGGCGACGACGTACCCCCGGATAGACGCTGGGGCGCTCGGCAGACCACCGCGATGAGCGCGGGCGGGATCCCGACACCGCTGCCGTTGCCGACACTGCGGGCCACCATGCCACCACTGCCGCCGCACCCGGCGCCGCAGCCGCCCAGCGCGCCGGGGCTTTCGTTGGAATCTGGAGGTTCAGCGCCGCTGCCCGGGCTGCGCGCGACCATCCCCCCGCCGGCAATGCGACCGGCCGCCGGTGCCCCAAGTCCGCCCGCAGGTGCGGCTGCGCCAGGGCCCGATCCGCCGCCGATCATGATGCCGGCCCAGCCGGCCGGTGACCCGCAGGCCGCCCGCCGGTTGGCCGCCGCTTACCGGGATGCCGCCGACGCCCTGGCCCGGACGGAGTTGACGGGCACCTGGACGCTGGGCACGCTCGGCGGACTGTGGTCCGGGCCGGCGCGCGATGCGGCCGACGTACCGCTGGATGCGCTGGCTCGGCAAGCCCGGACGCTAGCCGCGGGCCTGACCGAGACAGCCGACCAGCTGGAGACCTACGCCCGGCGACTGGAGGACGCGCAGCACGACCACGCCATGTCCGTCGCCAAGCTGGTCACGCTGGGCGTCGTCGTAGGTGTCACCGTGGGAGCCGTGGTCGTGACCATGGGCGCCGCCGCGGTGGTCGCGGCTGGCACCGAGGCGGCGGTCACTGCCGGCGCGGCCGCGGCGACCGAAGCCGCCGGCGCGGCTGCCGCGGCCGAAGCCGGAGCCGCCGGCGGGCTGGTGTCCTGCTCCGGCCTGTTGACG
>JADGOU010000349.1 GCA_017882835.1 Frankiaceae bacterium
CGACGGACGGTTGACCTGGAAGTCGTAGTAGTCGTCCGGGTCGATCGCGGCCAGCGGTCGCGCCTCCCACGCGACCTCAAGATGCTCGACCGCGTTGGTGGCCGCGTCCGCGGCGTCGTTCCAGCCCTCGAAGGCGGCGACGACCACGGGGGAGCGCAGCTCCGGCGGGTCATCGAGCGCGGTCACCATGCCAGCGTACGGCGTGCGCGTCGCCTGGCCCGACGACGAGCCGCGGCTCAGCCGCCGTACGCCGATGTCGCGCTTCACCTGACCGGTAACCTGAACCAATGCCCGACTCCGCATCTTTGCTGGCCGCGCTGCGGGAACGCGTCGTCGTCGCCGACGGGGCCATGGGCACCATGCTGCAGGCCGCGCAGCTCACGCTGGACGACTTTGAGGGGCACGAGGGCTGCAACGAGATCCTCAATGTGACCCGGCCGGACGTCGTGCGCTCCATCCACGACGCCTACCTCGCCGTCGGCTGCGACGCCGTGGAGACCAACACCTTCGGGGTCAACCTGGCCAACCTGGCCGAGTACGGCATCGCCGACCGGATCTACGAGCTGGCCCGGGCCGGCGCGGTCCTCGCCCGGGAGGCAGCCGACGGCCACGCCACCGCGGACCGGCCGCGCTGGGTCCTGGGTTCCGTCGGCCCGGGCACCAAGCTGCCGACGCTCGGCCACGCCCGGTACGCCGACCTGCGCGACGCCTACCAGACCTGTGCCGCCGGGCTGCTGTCCGGCGGCGTGGACGCGGTGTTGGTGGAGACCGCGCAGGACCTGCTGCAGGCCAAGGCCGCCGTCGTCGGGGCCCGGCGGGCGATGACCGCTGCCGACCGGCGGGTGGCGCTGCTAGTCAACGTGACGGTAGAGACGACCGGCACGATGTTGCTCGGATCGGAGATCGGGGCGGCGCTCACCGCGCTGGAGCCGCTGGGCATCGACGCCATCGGGCTGAACTGCGCCACCGGCCCGGCGGAGATGAGCGAGCACCTGCGCTACCTGGCCAAGTCGGCGCAGGTCGTCCTGGCGTGCATGCCCAATGCGGGGCTGCCGGTGCTGGGCCCGGACGGCGCGTCGTACCCCCTGACGCCGACGCAGCTCGCCGACGCCCTGGACACCTTCACCCGCGACTACGGGCTGGCGCTGGTCGGCGGCTGCTGTGGCACCACCCCGGAGCACCTGCGGGCGGTGGTGGACCGGGTCGGCGGTCGGCCGGCCGCGCCCCGGCGGACCCGACCGGAGCCGGCGGCCGCCTCGCTCTACCAGAGCGTGTCGTTTCGGCAGGACACGTCGTACCTCGGGATCGGAGAGCGGACCAACGCCAACGGGTCCAGGGCGTTTCGGGAGGCGATGCTGGCCGGCCGCTGGGACGACTGCGTGGAGATCGCGCGGGACCAGACCCGCGACGGCGCCCACCTGCTGGACGTCTGCGTCGACTACGTGGGGCGCAACGGCGTGGCAGACATGCGCGAGATCGCCGGCCGGTTCGCCACTGCCTCCACCTTGCCGCTGGTGCTGGACTCCACCGAGCCGGAGGTGGTCGAGGCCGGGCTGGAGTGCCTGGGCGGGCGGGCGGTGGTCAACTCGGTCAACTACGAGGACGGTGCCGGGCCGGGCTCGCGGATCGCTCGGATGATGCCGCTGGTGCGCGAGCACGGCGCCGCCGTGGTGGCGCTGACCATCGACGAGCAGGGCCAGGCCCGGACGGCCGAGTGGAAGCTGCGGGTGGCCTCTAGGTTGCTCGACGACCTCACTAACACCTGGGGGATGCGGCTGGGCGACGTCCTCGTGGACTGCCTGACCTTCCCGATCGCGACCGGTCAGGAGGAGACCCGCCGCGACGCGATCGAGACCATCCAGGCGATCGGCGAGCTCAAGCGGCGCTATCCCGACGTACAGACGACCCTCGGGGTGTCGAACGTCTCGTTCGGCCTGAACCCGGCGGCTCGGATCGTGCTCAACTCGGTGTTCCTGGCCGAGTGCGTCAAGGCGGGGCTGGACTCAGCGATCGTGCACTCGGCGAAGATCGTGCCGATGTCCCGGATCCCGGACGAGCAGCGAGAGGTCGCCCTGGACCTGGTCTACGACCGGCGGCGGCCGGGCTACGACCCGCTGTCCCGCTTCCTCGACCTGTTCGCCGGCGTGGACGCAGCGGCTACCCGGGCCTCGCGCGCCGACGAGCTGGCCGCGCTGCCGCTGTCCGAGCGGCTGGAGCGGCGGATCATCGACGGCGAGCGCACCGGCCTGGAGGCCGACCTGGACGAGGCGATGCGCAGCCGGCCACCGCTGGAGATCATCAATGACACCCTGCTGGCCGGGATGAAGACGGTGGGGGACCTCTTCGGCGCCGGCGAGATGCAGCTGCCGTTCGTGCTGCAGTCGGCCGAGGTGATGAAGGCGGCGGTAGCCCATCTCGAGCCGCACATGGAGAAGGCCGACGCCGGCGGCAAGGGCACGATCGTGCTGGCCACGGTCCGCGGGGACGTGCACGACATCGGCAAGAACCTGGTCGACATCATCCTGTCCAACAACGGCTACACGGTGGTCAACCTCGGCATCAAGCAGCCAGTGGCAGCGATCTTGGACGCCGCCGTCGAGCACCGCGCCGACGCGATCGGCATGTCCGGCCTGCTGGTCAAGTCGACGGTCGTCATGCGCGACAACCTGCTGGAGATGAACAGCCGCGGCATCGCCCGCGACTTCCCGGTGCTGCTCGGGGGGGCCGCGTTGACCCGGGCGTTCGTCGAGCAGGACCTGGGGGCCGTCTTCGACGGGCAGGTCCGCTATGCCCGGGACGCCTTCGAGGGCCTGCGGCTGATGGACACGGTGATGGCGGTCAAGCGGGGAGAGGCGGGCGCCGGCCTGCCCGAGCCGCGGCAGCGGCGGACCAGGCCGGCCCGGGCGCCGGTCGAGCCGGAGGGCGCCGACGCACCGGCCTGGCGCTCCGACGTCGCCTCCGACCTGCCGGTGCCGACGCCACCGTTCTGGGGCGACCGGGTGGTCAAGGGCGTCCCCTTGGCTGAGTACGCCGCCATGCTCGACGAACGGGCGACGTTCATGGGCCAGTGGGGCCTGCGCGGCTCCCGCGGCGGGTCCGGGCCGTCGTACGACGAGCTGGTGGAGACCGAAGGTCGGCCGCGGCTGCGGATGTGGCTGGAGCGCCTGCAGACCGAGAACATGCTCGAGGCGGCGGTCGTCTACGGCTACTTCCCGTGCGTCGGCGAGGGCAACGACCTGGTGGTGTTGGACGACGGTGGCCGGGAGCGCTGCCGGTTTTCCTTCCCGCGGCAGCGTCGGGACCGGCGGCTGTGCCTGGCTGACTTCTTCCGGCCGCAGGAGTCGGGTGAGACGGACGTGGTGGCCTTCACGGTGGTGACCATGGGGGCGCGGATCAGCGAAGTGACCGCGGACCTGTTCGCCCGCAACGCCTACCGGGAATACCTGGAGCTGCACGGGCTGTCGGTGCAGTTGACCGAGGCGCTGGCGGAGTACTGGCACAAGCGGGTGCGCGAGGAGCTGGCGGTGGCCGGGGACGACGCGGCGGACCTGGACGCGGTGTTCCGGCAGGGCTACCGCGGGTCCCGCTACTCCTTCGGCTACCCGGCCTGCCCGAACCTGGA
>JADGOU010000350.1 GCA_017882835.1 Frankiaceae bacterium
CAGCACGCTGAACCTGCCGCGGGCGGTCCGCGTCGGTACGGTGGGGCAGCCGATTCCCGGCACCGCGGTGCGGATCGCCGCCGACGGCGAGGTGCTGCTACGTGGTCCGCACATCTTCACCGGCTACTGGCACAACCCGGCCGCCACGGCCGAGGCCCTGGCCGCCGACGGCTGGCTGCGCACCGGTGACCTGGGTGAGCTCAGCGCGGCCGGGCACCTGCGCATTACCGGCCGGAAGAAGGACGTGCTGGTCACCGCCGGCGGCAAGAACGTCAGCCCGGGGCCGCTGGAAGACCGGCTGCGGACCCACCCGCTGATCAGTCAGGCCCTGGCCGTCGGCGACGCCCGGCCCTACATCGCCTGCCTGCTCACCCTGGACGCCGACACCGTGGCGGTCTGGGCACGCCAGCGCGGCAAGAGCGCCGGTACCGAGGAGCTGCGCGCCGATGCCGAGCTGCGCGCCGAGGTGCAGACCGCGGTGGACGCGGCGAACGCGGAGGTCAGCCAGGCCGAGTCCATCCGCCGATTCCGCATCCTGCCGGGTGACTTCTCCGAGGTCGGCGGGCAGCTCACGCCGACGCAAAAGGTCCGGCGCATGGCCGTCACCGCGGCCTACGCCGCCGATATCGACGCGCTGTATCGGTAGCGCGGTACCCCGGACCGCGGCCGGATGGCTTCCTCGACTTTTCCACCCGCGAGCTCGCCGGGCCGCTGCGGGCGCCGGCGCCGGGATCGGGACCCGGACTGGTCCAGGCCCAGTTCGCCTGCGGGCCCGGGGTTTCCCGGCACTGGCCAACGCCCAGCAGTTCGTCGACGCGGGCTTCGATCACCTGGTAACCAAAACGCCGGCCCGGACCCCCGTCTGTGTTCGTGGTGGCGGACCTCGATCACGAGCGCCGCGCCGGCCTCGCGCAGCGGCTGCTCGTCGGGTCGCCGGCGGCCGACACGCTCGAGGACGTGGCCGCGTCCGTGCGGATGACCGTCGCGCAGGTGGACCACGCCCTCGGTGACGCTGCCGGGAACCCGCTGTTGTTCACGATGGCGGTGACGCTGTTCGCCGCCGACGTCCCCTTCACGAGCCGAGCGACGATGTCCGCCGCGTTCGTTGAGCGGCTCGCCGAGCGCACCGGCGCCGCGGGCATCGTCGTCGCTGCGTGCGCCCTCGGCGTCGCGTACGCAGCGCTTCTTGACAACGGGCGGCGCTACGCCGACCCGTACGAGTGGGCGGCCCTGGTCGACCAGGCGGGCGCGTCGCTGCAGATCGCCGGCGCCGCCGAGCAGTCCGTCCAGCTGCTGGCCGTGCCCACCCCGACTCAGCGACGCGCCTTCGAGTTGTTGCACATCTCGCTGCCGCTTCGGCTCAGGTAGCCAGCAACAACCGCCGTCGGACACCAAACCAGCAGCTCAGTGGCCTAGCGACAACCGAGATCACGGAACTTCGGGCTAGCGTGGCTCTGGGTCGGCTGGCGGCGGAGGGAGCTCACCGACCATGCCGGGTCGGGCCACCTTGATCGCGACCGCCGCGCCCGGGTGCTGGCTGTCGGCAACTTCGAGCCTGGACGGCCCACGCCAGGCCGAGGTCGCCCAGGTGGTCGCCGCCCCGGAGCCGGCACCCTGCTCATCGAGGACTTGGCGGTACTCGCCCGGGGCACCGGCATCCGCCGGTGCCGAGCCGAGATCCTCGCCGCCGACACTACGATGCTGCGTACTTGCCGACACCGGCTTTCCGGTGGAGCGGCGGTACGACCGCCGAGCCGGAAGCGGGGGATACGGACACGGGACACCAGCAGGGTGGTGATGAGGCCCTGCCCCGCGACCACGGGCCGCAGCGAGGTCGGCGGGTTCTCGCTGCGATCGACACCGTGGACGCCACCCGAGTACTGCAAGCCGCGGATGTCCTGGCCAAGCAGCTCGGGGCCGCCGTCGACGCGATCCACGTCCGGGCCGCCGGCCACCGGGACGGGCTGTTTGCCGGGGCCTCGGCCGAACGGGCACACGTGCCGTTGCGGCTGCTGACTGGACCGACGATCAACACGATCGTCGCCGAAACAGACGCAGACGAGGTCGTCGCCTGCGTGCTCGGCACGCAGAGCGCACTGGTCGAGCAGCGGCCGGCCGGGCACATCGCCCTCGGGGTCATCGAGCGCTGCGCCAAACCGGTGCTGGTGGTGCCGCCGGCGGCGGCCCTGTCGGCTCCCCCACACCGGGTGCTGCTACCGCTCGATCACCGGGACCGGTTCGCCGGCTGGGTCGCGGTCGTGTGCAGCCTGCTGCCGCCCGAGGCGGAGCTGGTGCCGCTGCTCGTGCTCACCCCGGAAACTGCTCCGATTTTCGACACTGCCCAGGGCGACCAGCTGGGCGAGTGGGCAGCGGGCCTCGTCGGCGGCGGCCCGAGCCGGCTGCGCAACCCGGTGATCGTGCGATCCAGCCTCACCCCCGGGGCAGCCATCGCGCAGACGGCCGAATCCGACGGCTTCGATCTCATTGTGCTGGGCTGGGCCCAGCAGTTGGCGAAAGGTCGCGGTCAGGTGGTCCACCAAGTGCTGGCCACCACGACCGTCCCGGTGCTGATGCTGCCGCGGGAATGGGCGGGCATCTCCGACGCGCCGCACTCCCAGCAAGCCCAGCACGTGGTGGACCGCTGGGGCGAGCCGGTAGAGATCCTGCTGGTGGAGAACAAGCCGGCACACGTGCGGCTGACCCAGGAAGCACTGGACGAGGTCGGGCTGGTTAACGCGTTGCACGTGGTGGACTCCGGCGAGACCGCGCTGGCCTTCCTGCGCCGCCAGGACCCCTACCCCGACGCACCCCAGCCCGGGCTGATCCTGCTGAGCGTCTACCTGCCCGGGCGCACCGGCCTGAACGTGCTGGCCGAGATCAAGGCCGACCCGAAGCTGCACGACATTCCGGTGGCCATGCTCACCTCGTCGACCCAGGGTAAGGACGTGGCCCGGGCCTACGAGCTCGGCGCTGCCTGCTTCATCACCAAACCGGTCCGGTACGCCGAGTTCGTCGACGCCGTGCGCAACCTCGGCCGGTTTTGGTTCACCACCGTCACCTCGCCGCCGCGCTGGCCCGGATGACTTCGCCGATTCTGCCGGCCTCTCGGCGGACGAGGTCGCCGCGGCCGTGTCCTCCTTGGTCACCTTCAACGGGCCAGACCCGCGACTGCTGCAACAGTGACCGCCCGGTGGTCGGGTCAGGCGGAGCTGAGCAGCTTGGCCTTCTCCCGGTCGAACTCCGCGGCATTGATAACACCGCGGTCACGCAGGTCGGCCAGTTTCGCGAGCTGGTCAGCGGTGCTCGGCGGCGGGCCGCCGGCGGCCTCGCGGACGTACCCGCGCAGCGCCTCCTGCTGCGCCTGCGCGTGCTGGATCGCCCGCTCCGGCATCTTCCCGCCCCGGACGATGAGGTACACGAGCACGCCGAGGTACGGCAGGATCAGCACGAACAGCACCCACATCGCCTTGGACCGAGCAAGATCAATCCCACCGCCAATGGCTGCTCCATTGATCCTCGCCCTAATCCTCGCCCCCGGAGACGGTAAAAGCGGAACCCGTCGAGCAGAGCCATCGGGGCTACCGATCAGCCGTGCCGCGGGCTGGCCGCGACCTGTCGAGTA
>JADGOU010000351.1 GCA_017882835.1 Frankiaceae bacterium
CGTTTTGGCGAACCTGTTCATGCATTACGCGTTCGACGCCTGGATGGCCCGGGAGTACCCGACCGTCCGGTTCGAGAGATATGCCGATTTATGTTGCGCGCAACATAAATCGGCTTATGCTGACCGCCGGATTATGCCGCGTGAGGTATGAAAGGCCTTGCTGTTGAAGGACTATCTCGCCGGTGGGCCGGCATAATCCGGCGGTCGTGTTCGGTGCGAAGTCAGAGGCTGTCGAGGAAGGCCAGGAGGTTGTCCGGGGGTTTGTATCGGCCGGGTGAGCCTGTACCCGAGGGCGCGAGGCGGGCGAGGGCGCGTTCCTTGATGCTCATGTCGGCGTGAAGATAAATTTGAGTGACATCGGTATTCGAATGGCCGAGCCAAAGTGCGATGACGGTGACGTCGACCCCCGCCTTCAAAAGCGCCATTGCCGTGGAGTGCCGCAGACAGTGCGGGGTAACGGTTTTCGTCGACATCGACGGGCAGGTGCGTGTGGCTGTGCGGGCGTGTTTGGTGACGAGGCGTTGCACCGCGTCACTGCTGAGCCTGCCGCCGGCGCGGTTGGGGAACAGGGGGTCGCCGTCGTCGCCGCCTCGTTCGGCGAGCCAGGCTCGCAGGACTTTCACGGTGGGTCTGGTCAACGGTGTGCAGCGGTCTTTGCGGCCCTTGCCTCGGCAGCGGACGTGCGGGCCGGCGCCGAGTTGGACATCGGTCAGGGTCAACCCGGTCAGCTCGGATACCCGCAGCCCGGTGTGGACTGCGACGGTGAGCAGCGCGTGGTCGCGTCGTCCCAGCCAGGTCGTGCGATCCGGTGCGGCGATCAGCGCGTCGGTCTCCGGCTGGGTGAGGTAGCTGACGATTGCCCGGTCCATGCGTTTGGGTGGGATCGCCAGCACTCGTTGGATCAGCGCCGCGTGTTCGGGGTCGTGCAGCGCGGCGTAGCGGAAGAACGAGTGGATCGCGGCCAGGCGGGTATTTCGGGTCGCGGCCGTGTTGCCCCGCTCGCTTTGGAGGTGTTGCAGGAACGCGCCGATGGTGGCGGCGTCCAGGTCGGTGACGCCCAGCTGGGACGGTTGCCGGCCGGTGCGCTGGCAGGTGAAGGCGAGCAGCAGCTTGAACGCGTCGCGGTAGGCGGCGATGGTGTGTGGGCTGGCCTGGCGCTGCCGGACCAGTTTGTCGGTGAAGAACCCCTGCAGCAGGGGCGCGAGGTCGCTCATGGCTGCTCCTCGAAGGCGTGCTCGAGGCGGCCGGCGGCCAAAGCGAGCAGCTCGGGTGACCCGCTCAGGTACCAGAAGGTCGACTTGGGGTCGACGTGTCCGACATAGGTGGACAGCCAGGGCAGCCGGGCCTGCACGTCGACGCCTTCGCGGTACCAGTCCAACAAAGTTGCCGTACAAAACGTGTGTCTGAGGTCATGCAGGCGCGGGCGGCGCTGCCCGGCTGGGACCTGGATGCCAGCGGCCTCGAACAAGGGGATGAAGGTGTACTTGAGGTTGGAATGGTCCAGGCGGGTGCCCCGGCTCGAGACGAACCACGCCGGCGTCGCCGCAGTAACCATGAACCGGTCGCGGGCCCGCCCGTAGCTGTCCAACGCCTGCACGGTGCTGGCGTGGATCGGCACCTGCCGGTGCTTCCCAAACTTCGAGTCCCGCACAGTGAGCAGCCCGTCGCCCAGGTCGACGTCGTCCCGGTCCAACCGGCACGCTTCACCAGTGCGCATCCCGGTGACCGCGAGCAGCCCGATCAGTATGCGCCAGGTCAGCGCCCGCAATGCGGGCCGCAGCGAATCTGTGGCCTCAAGTAGTGCGGAGATCTCGCCCGGCGAATACAGGTGCGGGGTGATCCGCCGGTAGTGATGTGGCAGCAGGTCCACCGGCGGGACCTGAGTGGCCGGGTCCAGGACCGCCAAGTGCCGGGCGAAGATCCGTACCACCATCAGCCGGCGGCTCCAGTGCACCTCATCGCTGCTACGCGGTGTGGCCCTCGCCCACGCCAGCGCCGCATCCGTGGTCAGGACGTCCAGGTCATGGGCCTCGAGGTAGTCCACGAAGCTGAGGAGCTTCTGCCCGAACGTGGTCAGCTTGAATCCCAGTGCTCGGCGCATCGCCAGGTAGTCCTCGGCGTGGCCCCTGATCACGTTCACCGCGTGCTCCCGGGCCAGGGCCGGGCCAGCAGGCGCAGCGTGTCGTGGTCGACTTTCGCGTAAATCGACGTACTGAGCTGGTTGGTATGACGCAGAACTTGGCCGATCTCGGCCAGTGGCGCTCCGGCCCGCAACAGATCCGTGGCCAGCGAGTGCCGTAGCCGGTGCGCCCCGACCCTGGGCATGCCCGCCCGATCGCAGGCACGGCCCATGATGGCCCGGACCGCGGCTGCCGTCAGCGGCCGATACGGGGCTCGGGAGGTGACGAACACCGTCGCAGAGCCGCAGGTCGGGCGTGAACCTGTGAGGTAGGCGACCCACGCCGCACCCACCTCGGGGGGCAGTGGAAGTCGTTCTAGTCGTGCGCCCTTACCGCGTACCACGACCTGTCCGCCACGCCAGTCGATATCCTGCAGTTGGAGTGCGGCGACCTCCGCGCCGCGCAGCCCGAGCTGGGCCAACGTCACCAGCACCGCATGGTCACGGCGCCCTGCGGATGTGCCGACATTGTCGTTGGCGGCCAGTAGCGCCTGCACCTGCTCACGGGCCAGACCTTTGGGTAATGACGCGAGACGCCAGCCGGCCACCCCGGGGACCGCCGCGGTCAACGGTGAGGGAATCAGGCCTTGGACATGCAGGAACCGCAGCAGCGAGCGGGTCGCGGTGACCAGCGCTTTGGCCGACCAGACACTGGCCGCCGCCCTCGCCTGCTCGACGATGAACGCCGTGACGGTCGGGGCGTCAAGACGCCCCAACGACTCCTCGAGCGGGTCAGGCAGACTCGCCAGGAACTTGCGACCCTGGTTGCCGTAGCAGCGCACCGACTCCGCGGCCAGGTCCCGTTCTGTCATCAGCCACAGGCGAAAGTCACCCAGGAGTACCTCCCGGGACGTGGCAGCAACCCGACTCTCACCGGGTGCAACGCCCTGCTCACGCAGGGCACGGACCACCGCGGCGACCCAGCGCCGCGAAACCGCAGCGGTGGCACACCGTCGGCGACGCCAGGCCAGGAACTCATCGATCACCAGCGGTGTCAGTTCGGCCGCGGCCAGACCCCGCCTGTTCATCCATCCGCTCAGGTGCCGCATCGCAGCCGATGCCTCTGCTACCGAGGACGGCGGGTATCCCGCCTGCGTCATCATTACCCGCACCGCCGACTCGTACTCAGCCAGCGCCCCGGTCACCACTGCCGGCGCAGGGCCCCGGCGACGTCCGTCAACATTCATGATCTTCTCCTCTCTGGGTTGGGTACTTACCCACCCATACAGACAGGAAAGTCAGCCGAGCACGACCCCCGTTATGCCGACCAAGAAGACCTCGCCAACGCCCCCACCAGCATCAAGCCGCCAGACGCGGCATAATCCGGTGCCCAGCATAAGCCGATGATCTAGTCGCCTTGTGCCACACCAGGGACGAGGCTCAGCAGGTCAAGGCGCGGCTCGCCGAGTGGCTGGCGCCCAGGGGTCTGGCCTTCAAC
>JADGOU010000352.1 GCA_017882835.1 Frankiaceae bacterium
CGCACCGGCACGCCAGGCACGCCGTTTGGCCTGGCCGAACGACGCTCACCTGTCCCTCGGCGCCGTTCATGGCCGCCTCCACCATCGGCACTCCGAGTTCGACGCAGAGCCGGTTCAGCAGCAGCCGTTCGGGAAAATTGTGCCGGGCGTCCACGACCACGTCTGCCTGCACCAGGAAAGGCGGGGTCTGCTCGGCCGTGATCGGCTCGGGCACGGTGACCACCGCCACATCCGGATAGTGGCTGCGAAGGGCTTCGGCGGCGCAGTCGACGCGGAGCTGACCGAGCCCGGACGGGGTCATCAGCGTTTGCCGGTTGAGGTCGGGCCGTTCCAGTGGACCCGGGTGAAACAGCACCAGCCGCCCCACGCCGGCAGCCGCGAGATATGTCGCCGTCGCACCGCCCAGGCCCCCGATGCCTGCAATGAGCACGGTGCTTTCGGCTAACCGCTGCTGCGCGGCCGCCCCGAAGCCGGGCAGGGACAGCTGGCGAGCGTAGGTTTCAGATGAGATCGTCACATCTGCTCCGCGGATCGCTCGAGCATCGAGACACCGGGAGATCGAACTGTCTCGGCGGTTACCGCCTCCAGCTCGGGAACCACCTTCCGCAGGTGCTGCTCCAGGAGCCGGGTCAGCGTCATGCTGGCCATGCCGCACCCCACACAGCTCCCTTGGAACGCAAGCACCGCACGCGCCTCGCGCACTTCGACCAGCTCCACGTCCCCGCCGTCCGCCTGGAGTTGCGGACGTA
Organism: Frankiaceae bacterium; assembly: GCA_017882835.1. Lineage (GTDB taxonomy): Bacteria > Actinomycetota > Actinomycetes > JADGOU01 > JADGOU01 > JADGOU01. The sequence continues at coordinate 750 of JADGOU010000352.1, forward strand.
CCGTCTCCAGCGCGGTCTTCACCCGGTCGGCCAGCTGGGCGTCCGAGGGTCGGAACAGGAAGCCGGTGGCCCGAGGGGTTGCCACGTGGTCGATCCGGACGCCCGCCACCAGCGGCGCGCTTCCCGGGTCGACGTAGACCACCAGCCCGTCCAGGTCGATCACGGTGTCGCCGGCCGCCGGACCGTCCGCCGGCGCCAGGTCGTACGCCGGGGTGCCGGTGTCGGCGAGCCGGGCAGAAACGCGGACAGCCGGGGTTCCCGCAGCGGCTGGCGCCAGCACCTCCTGAAGCGTGCGGAGCGCCGACTGGCTCACTTCGAGGAGTTGGCTCATCACGCGACTCCGGCCAGTACGGCTACGGCCGGGACCAGTGCGACGCCCGCGGCCTCGACTGCGACCTCGACGACGGAGTCTGGTCCGTCTGCATCGTCACCGACGGTGATGCAGGCGATCCCTGCCTCTTCCAGGGCCTCCCGCGGGCGCGGCCCGGCATCGGCAGTGATGACGGCGGCGCAGTCCGAGAGCATCTCCACCAGTCTGCCCAGCGCCGAGGGGTCGTCGTCGCAGCCCAGCAGGCCCGAGCAGAACCGGCGGACGTTGCGGACCTGCACGAACCGGGCCCAGCCGGGTGCCGCCTCGTAGATCCAGAACTCCTCGGCCCGGCCGAAGTGCTGATTCACCCGTCCCCCGCCGGTGCTGGCGACGGCGACCAGCACGAGATCCTGCGGCTTTCCGCCGTCGGTCGCGATGCCTCGTTCGTCCCGCAGGGCCGCCAGCTCGGCTCGCCGCTGCTCGATTTCCGCCCGGACGGCCTGGCGCTGGTCGGGCTCGTTGGCCACCTCCGAGGTGAGGTAGAACTCCGGCGGAAAGCTCTGGCCCTCGTCGGCGCCGAGCATCCCTACCGCATCCGCGCGGCACTGCCGGCAGTGCCGCATGATCTGCATGCCGCCCGGCCCGTCCGTCACTTCACACGTGTCCTGCAGAGCCTTCAGCTCCGTGGCCGTCGGCCCGCGCTGCCCGGTGAGCCCGAAGTACGTGCCGTGCTCGGCCTCGGAGATCAGTGGCAGGACGTTGTGCACGAAAGCCCCTTCGGCCTTGACCAGGCGAGCCACCTGGGGGAGGTGCGTGTCGTTGATGCCAGGAATCATCACCGAGTTGATCTTCACGAGCACGTCTGCGGCCACAAGTGCCCGCAGGCCGGCGATCTGGTGGTCGAGCAGCACTTGCGCAGCCTCGACGCCGGTCAGCTGCTTACCGTCGTGCGCCACCCAGGCGTAGATGCCGGCTCCTACCTGCGGGTCCACGTAGTTCATCGTGATCGTCACGTGGTCGATACCCAGTTTGACGATGCGGTCGACGTTCTCTGGCAACCGCAGCCCGTTGGTCGAAAGGCACAGCCGAAGATCCGGGAAGTCCCGTGCGATCAGCTCGAAGGTGTGGAAGGTCCGGTTGGCGTTCGCCAGCGGATCTCCCGGGCCGGCGATGCCGACGACCGAAAGCTGTGGCACCTTGGCGGCGACGTAGGCCACCTTGGCCAGCGCCTCCTCCGGAGTCAGCACCCGGCTGGTGACGCCGGGGCGGCTCTCGTTCACGCAGTCGAACTTGCGATTGCAGTAGTTGCATTGCACGTTGCAGCCGGGAGCGACCGCCAGGTGCATGCGGGCGTAGTACTGGTGGGCGTCCTGGTTGTAGCAGGGGTGGGTGGCGACCCGGGCCCTGGTTGCTTCGTCCAGACCGGTGCTTGGCAGCCCGCAGCTGCCTTTTCGCGCGCAGCCGGCACCCGCAGGCGCGGTGGAAGTCAGCAGGGGAATGAGGGGCAGGGAGCGAATCACGAGGAGCCTCCAGCGGGAGATTGGTTTTGGAGCTTTCGAAGCCAGGGTGGAGGGGTGCCTTGGAGCACGACCTGAAGTCGGTCCAGGATGCTTGTGATCGTCGTGCTCGGAGCGGTCTTCAATGGATGTACGCGTGCTCTGACCACCCGCGCCGCCGCGGCCGGGCCGATGCTGGCCACGCACACCAGAGCGCAGCCGCCCAGAGCGTCGAGCCGTGCCTGCAGCCGGTGGTCCTCGTTGTCCGCGTCGTTGGTGGCGACGGTGCGGGTCTCGCGTAGCTGCGTGCTTTGCGCTGTGATGTCGTAGATGTCGAAGCGAGCGCACATCCCGAAGTGGGCATCGACGTGGACGCCGTCGGCGGTGGCAAAGGCAGTGGTCAGCATGGTTCCTCCTGAGAGGTGGTCGGAGGAGTTGGGTCGACATCAGGTACAGCGAGCAGCTCATTCGCCGCCGCGAACAGCAGCCGCAGGCTGCCCCGGTAGCCCAGCGACGTCAGGTGCTGCGCCCCGAGCCGGTCGACGACCGGGAATCCGAGCCGGAGCAGCGGTATGCCGAGCCGTCTGGCCGTGGCGGCCCCGTGACTGGAAGCCACCAGCAGCTCTGCGCCGGCGTCGCGGGCCCGTTCTTCGGCGTCCTCAAAATCGCCGACGACCACTTCGCCGCACGGCATGTGTTGGAGGTGGTCGGCGGCGGTGGGGCTGATGGCGGTGACGACGTGGCAGCCGGCCTCGGTGAGCAGAGCCGCGACACCGGCGAGCAGGTCGGGTTCGAGCGCGAGCGCCACCCGGCGGCCGGCCAGCACGCCGGACGCGTCGAGCATTCCGTCGGTGAGCCGCGAGCGCCATTGCCGCAGGACGTCGGGCACACCCCGGCCGGCGACGGCCGCGAGCTGCCCGACAAGGGCATCGCTGGCATCCAGGCCGACTGCGTGCGGAACCGTCCATGCATCGGTGCCAGCGAGCATCCGGGCGGCAGAAGCCAGGCCGGCGCCGAGGGCGATAACCGCCGCCGACCGACCGGCGGTGGCGACCGC
>JADGOU010000046.1 GCA_017882835.1 Frankiaceae bacterium
CCCGAGCGCCGTACTCCCGAGCGCCGTAGTGCAGTGCCACCGCCGCGGCGTCGGTGTCGACGCCGACGGCGGGCAGGACCTTGTCGGCCATCCCGCGCACCGGTGCCCCACCGATGATGGGAGACAGCCCCACGACCGGCGCAGCGGCGCTGCGGACCGCATCCCGAATGCCCGGCACCGCCAGGATGGTGCCCACGCTGACCACCGGGTTGGACGGCGGCAGCAGCAGCACCTCCGCTGCGGCGATCGCGTCCAGCACCCCGGGCGCCGGCTTCGCGGCATCGGCCCCGATCGGTAGGACGGTCAACGCCGGCAGCTCGGCATGCATCCCGACCCACCATTCCTGGAAGTGCACAGCCCGCCGCCGGCCCTCCTCTTCGATCACGACGTGGGTCTCCACCCGGTCATCCGTCATCGGCAGCAGCCGCACCCCCGGCTGCCAGCGGGCACACAATGCCTCGGTCACCGCCGAGAGCGGGTAGCCGGCGTCGAGCATCTGCGTTCGGACGATGTGGGTAGCGAAGTCGCGGTCGCCGAGAGTGAACCAGGCCGGCCCCACGCCGTACGCCGCCAGCTCCTCCCGGATGGTGAAGGTCTCCACCGCCCGGCCCCAGCCCTGGCTCTCCTCGATGCCGCCGCCGAGGGTGTACATCACGGTGTCGAGGTCGGGACAGACCCGCAGCCCGAACAACGTGATGTCGTCGGCGGTGTTGCCGATCACGGTCACCTCGGCCGCCGGCTGGGCGGCCAGCAGCCCGCGCAGGAACCGGGCGCCTCCGATGCCGCCGGCAAGCACCACGATCCGCATACCGGCAGTGTCTCCCACGATGAACCGCCGACCGTGCGGGCGGGCGGGCGCGGCGCCGTACGCTTCCGGGCATGACCGAGCCGAGCCGTCCGCCGAGCCCCAGCGCGCTGCGGCGGGCGCTGCGGCGGGCGCGCGACGGAGTCGCGCTGGACGAGACCGAGGCCACCGTGTTGCTGGTCGCCCGCGGGGCCGACCTCGATGACCTGCTGAGCTCCGCGGCCCGGGTCCGAGACGCCGGCCTGACCGCGGCCGGCCGCCCCGGCACTGTCACCTACTCGCGCAAGGTCTTCATCCCGCTGACCCACCTGTGCCGGGACCGCTGCCACTACTGCACGTTCGCCACCACCCCGAACCGGCTGGCCCAGCCGTTCCTGTCGGTCGGCGAGGTGCTCGACATCGCCCGCCAGGGCGCGGCGCTGGGCTGCAAGGAGGCGCTGTTCACTCTCGGCGACCGCCCCGAGGACCGCTGGCCGGCCGCCCGGGACTGGCTGGACAGCCGCGGCTACGGCTCCACCCTGGACTATGTCCGGGCGTGCGCGATCGCGGTGCTGGAGCAGACCGGACTGCTGCCACACCTCAACGCCGGCGTGCTGACGTGGGAGGACCTGGCCCGGCTCAAGCCGGTCGCGCCGAGCATGGGGATGATGCTGGAGACCTCGGCGAGCCGGCTCTGGTCGGAGCCGGGCGGCCCGCACTTCGCCAGTCCGGACAAGGAGCCCGCGGTCCGGCTGCGGGTGCTGGAGGACGCCGGTCGGCAGGCAGTGCCGTTCACCACCGGCATTCTGGTCGGCATCGGCGAGACCCCGGCCGAGCGGGTGGACAGCCTGTTCGCCATCCGCCGGGTGGCCCGCCGCTATGGCGGGATCCAGGAAGTCATCGTGCAGAACTTCCGGGCCAAGCCGGACACTGCGATGCGGGCGATGCCGGACGCCGAGCTGGCCGACCTGGCCGCCACGGTCGCGGTCGCCCGACTGGCTCTTGGCCCGAGCATGCGCATCCAGGCCCCGCCGAATCTCCTCGCCGGCGAGTACGCGCTGCTGCTGCGTGCCGGCATCGACGACTGGGGCGGGGTCTCGCCACTGACGCCGGACCACGTCAACCCGGAGCGGCCCTGGCCGCAGATCGACGAGCTGGCTGCCGGCAGTGCCGAGGCCGGCTTCACGTTGCGCGAGCGGCTCACCGTCTACCCGCCGTACGTCGCCGCGGCCGACCCCTGGATCGACCCCCGGGTGCTCGGCCACGTGCTGGCGCTGGCCGACGGCGACGGGCTGGTCGCCCCCGACCGCCGGCCCATCGGACGCCCCTGGCAGGAGCCGGACGGTGGCGCGGTCGTCGGCGCGAGTACCACCGGCCGGGCCGACCTACACACCGCCATCGACGTCGAGGGCCGGCGGACCGAGCGCCGCGGCGACTTCGACACGGCGTACGGCGACTGGTCCACCCTCGAGGTCAGCGCGGCGGCGCGCGGCCGCGGCAGTGCGGTCCCGGTCCCGCGCGCGGTCGAGCGGCTGCGCCCGGAGGTGGCGGGCGCGCTGCGGCGCGCGGCCGACGACCCGGCGGGCATCTCCGACGCCGAGGCGCTGACGCTCTTCGACGCGCTGCCCGGCGCGGAGCTGGATGCGCTGGCCGCGCTGGCCGACAACGTCCGCCGGGATGCGGTCGGCGACGAGGTCACCTACGTCGTCAACCGCAACATCAACTTTACCAACGTCTGCTACACCGGCTGCCGGTTCTGTGCGTTCGCCCAGCGGCGTACCGATGCTGACGCCTACACGCTCTCACTGGCCGAGGTGGGGGAGCGGGCCGAGGCGGCCTGGGACGTCGGCGCCACCGAGGTTTGTCTGCAGGGCGGGATTCACCCGGACCTGCCCGGCTCGGCGTACTTCGAGATCGCCGCCGAGATCAAGCGGCGGGCGCCGGACCTGCACGTGCACGCCTTCAGCCCGATGGAGATCGTCAACGGCGCTACTCGCACCGGGCTGTCCGTGCGCGACTGGCTGGCCAAGGCGAAGGACGCCGGGCTGGACAGCATCCCGGGCACCGCCGCGGAGATCCTCGACGACGACGTGCGCTGGCTGCTGACCAAGGGAAAGCTGCCGGCCGCCGCCTGGGTGAACGTGGTCACGACCGCGCACCGGGTCGGCATCCCGAGCACCGCAACGATGATGTACGGCCACGTCGACACCCCGGCGCACTGGGTGGCCCACCTGCGGCTGCTGGCCCGGATCCAGGGGGAGACCGGCGGCTTCACCGAGTTTGTGCCGCTGCCGTTCGTGCACCAGAACAGCCCGATCTACCTGGCCGGGCTGGCTCGGCCGGGGCCGACGGTGCAGGAGAACCGCGCCGTGCACGCCATGGCCCGGCTGCTGCTGCACGGCCGGATCGACAACATTCAGTGCTCCTGGGTCAAGCTCGGCGAGGACGGCTGCCGGCAGGTGCTGGCCGGCGGGGTCAACGACCTCGGCGGCACGCTGATGGAGGAGACGATCAGCCGGATGGCCGGCTCGGGGCACGGCAGCCGCCGCTCGGTGCTGCAGTTAGAGGCGCTGGCGGCCAGCGCCGGCCGGCCGGCTCGGCAGCGCACCACGGCGTACGGCGAGGTGTCGGTGGGGCGGCCCGCCGCCGCCCGCCGCCCGCCGGCGCTGCTGCCGCTGGCGCCGGCCTGATCGAGGGGCCTGCCACGGGTCACCGGCGTTGCCTGCGCCGATGTTGAGCCAATGTTGAGCTCACGTGCGCATCACCACGCTGGAAGCGCACGTGGGCTCAACATCGGCGCAATCCACAGCGCAGCCACGAACATTCCACGGCGTGGCTGCCGAAATCGGCTATCCGGCACATATCACGTTTCGGCTTGACGCAGGCAGGTGACACGCGTGTAATTTCACCCGTGTCGTTCCCCCCGCTCCGGCCCCACGTTGACACCGGACACTTCCTGCGGCGGCACGTCGAGCAACCGGTGGCGCCCTTTCGGGCCGGCCGCCGCGACGGGTCGTAAGGAGACCGCATGACCGAGTTGGCGCATCGGCTGGACGGCGACTGGCTGGACGGCGAGTCACTGGACGGCGCGTCCCTGGACGGCAGGGACGGGGAAGCTTTGGCAGCTGACATCGTTTTCCTGCCCACCGACGACGAAGGAGGCTGGCAGGACCGCGCGTTGTGCTCCCAGACCGATCCGGAGGCCTTCTTCCCGGAGAAGGGCGGGTCCACCCGGGAGGCCAAGCGGATCTGCGTCGGGTGCCAGGTGCGGGCAGAGTGCCTGGAGTACGCGCTGGTCAACGACGAGCGCTTTGGCATCTGGGGCGGACTGTCCGAGCGGGAGCGGCAGCGACTGCGCCGCGCCGCCGGCTGACTCCAGTAGCGCCCGCGAGCTAGCTGGCGCTCCCCCATCGCCCGGGGTTACGCCGGCGCCAGCAATCCCAGCGGGGATGTTACGCCCCGGGCGGGTCGACCTCGTCCGGATCTATCCCGAGCAGCTGGGCGACCTCCTCGACGACCACGTCGAGGACGATGTCGGCGAGCTCGGTGCGATCGGCGGACCGAGCCTCCAACGGCCGCCGGTAGACCACGATCCGAGCCGGTGTCCCACCGCCGCGCCCGTCCCCGGCCGCCTGCACCAGCCGGGCCAGTGGCACGTCGGAGTCGGTGACCACGTTCGGGTCGTACGTCGACTCGCTGGACGGCAGTGGTGGGACGTCCTCTACGGCGAACTCGACGCCAGCAAGCTCGCCGGCCCAGCGCTCTTCCAGCTGCTCGACCGCGTCCAGCACGAGATCGTCGAACTGCTCGGCCCGCGACCGAGCCAGCGGCACGGCCCGCCGCAGCCCCAGCCGCTCGTCCAGCTCCCCTGGGGCTAGCCGACCGCGCATGCCGCGACCATGCCGGTCGCGGCGACGACGAGGACGGTCGGCGGAGCCCACCGGGGCAGCCTAGCCAGCGGGGCGGCCGGTCCGGCAGCGTTGACCGACGCCGACCGGAGCCCGCGACACGGCGTGGGGTGGTGACCCGACACGGATCCGGCCGATACGGTTCGTCGCCGTGAGCCCCCTTCGGCGCTGCTCCCGGACGGCGTGCAATGTTCCCGCCGTCGCCACGCTCACCTACGTCTACGCCGACTCCACCGCGGTGGTCGGGCCGCTGGCCACCTACGCCGAGCCGCACTGCTACGACCTGTGCCAGCGGCACGCCGTGCGGCTGACCGCACCCCGGGGCTGGGACGTCGTCCGCCAGGAGGTGGACCCGCAGGCCGCCGCTCGCTCCGTCGACGACCTGGAAGCGTTGGCGAACGCCGTCCGAGAGGCGGCGCGGCCGGGTGCGCCGATGGGCCCGGCCGGGTCGGCGGGAGCGGTCGGCCCCGGGACGGCCCACGGCCGACGGGCCCACCTGCGGGTGTTGCGTACGCCCACCGCCTGATCCGGCCCTCAAGATGTGCCGTGCGTGGTCGATCCCCAAGGTCAGGTCCTTCTTGCCGTCCCGCCGGGAGTGTCGTGTCGCTCGCCGCCAGCACCGCACTTCGCCGCTGCCCCGCCTGCCGCGGCACCAAGGTCACGGAGATCTCCATGACGCTGACCGACGGTTCCCCAGTGGACTTCGTCTCCTGCCGCAGCTGCGAGCACAAGATCTGGCTGCAGGGGGATCGAACGCTGCCGCTGGGTTCGGTGCTCACGAAGGCGCAGAAGCGGCGGTAGTCCGAGTCCACAGGTCGCCAGACCGGCCGAACTCGGCGGGTAGGCTCGGGCGCGTCCCAACCCCAGTCGAAGCGGGTGCCGCCGGGTGCGCGATCTGTCCGCGATCGTCAAGGCATACGACATGTCCGCGATCGTCAAGGCATACGACATCCGTGGCATCGTGCCGGACCAGCTCGACGACACCGTTGCCGAGGCGGCCGGAGCGGCCTTCGCCCGGTTCACCGCGGCCGAGCAGATTGTCGTCGGGCGCGACATGCGCCCCTCCGGCCCTGCGCTGGCGGCTGCCTTCACCACCGGCGCGACCGGCCAGGGCGCCGACGTGGTGCTGGCCGGCCTGGCCTCCACCGACCTGCTCTACTTCGCCTCCGGGCGGCTCGACATCCCCGGCGCGATGTTCACCGCCAGCCACAACCCGGCCCGGTACAACGGCATCAAGCTCTGCCTCGCCGGGGCCGCACCAGTCGGTCGGGACAGCGGCTTGCCCGAGATCCGCCGGCTAATGGAGCAGGGCGTCCCGCCGTACGACGGGAAGCCGGGCACCGTGACCGAGCGCGACCTGCTGGCCGACTACGCCGCCTACCTGCGCACGCTGGTGGGCCTGTCGAGCATCCGCCGGCTCACCGTGGTGGTGGACGCCGGCAACGGGATGGCTGGGCATACCGTCCCGTCGGTCTTCGCCGGGCTGCCGATCGACCTGGTGCCGATGTACTTCGAGCTCGACGGGTCGTTCCCGAACCACGAAGCCAACCCGATCGAGCCGGCGAACATGGCCGACCTGCAGGACAAGGTGCGAGCCACCGGGGCCGACATCGGCCTGGCCTTCGACGGTGACGCCGACCGCTGCTTCATCGTCGACGAGCGCGGCGAGCTGGTGCCGCCCTCGGTGCTGACCGCGCTGATTGCCACCCGCGAGCTGGCTCGGGACCCAGGCGCGACGATCATCCACAACCTGATCACCAGCCGGGCAGTGCCGGAGATCGTGCGCGAGCACGGGGGTACGCCGGTACGAACCCGGGTCGGGCACTCGTTCATCAAGGCCAAGATGGCCGAGACCGGCGCGGTGTTCGGGGGCGAGCACTCCGGCCACTTCTACTTCCGCGACTTCTGGCGCGCCGACTCCGGGATGCTCGCGGCCCTGCACGCCCTGGCCGCACTCGGCGAGCAGCCCAAGCCGTTGTCCGAGCTGCTCGCGGCGTACTCGCGCTATGTCGCCTCCGGCGAGATCAACAGCACGGTGTCCGACCAGGCGTCGGCGGCGCAGCAGGTTCAGGCCCGGTACGCCGACATGGCCGGCGTCGTTGTCGACCACCTCGACGGGCTGACCGTCGCCGGGCCGCACTGGTGGTTCAACGTGCGTCCGTCGAACACCGAGCCGTTGATGCGGGTGAACGTCGAGGCGGCCGATGAGGCGACCATGACGCGCGTCCGCGACGATGTGCTAGCGCTGCTGCGCTCGTGAGTGCGCTTCGGACGGCGCTGCCGTCCACCCTCGACCCCCGCCTCGACCCCGCCTCGGAAAGGTGCCGTCGGTGAACATCGAGCCGTCGCTGCTGGAGATCCTTGCCTGCCCGGACTGCCACGCGCCGCTGCGGGTGGACGACCCGGCCGCGGAGCTGGTGTGCATCGGGTGCGGCCTGGCCTACCCCGTCCGCGACGACATCCCCGTCCTGCTGATCGACGAAGCCCGGCGCCCGGACGACCCCGCCACCGCGGCGCCGCCGTCATGACCACCGCGATCCCCAGCTCTCGGCCCGATGACCTCACCGACGTCGACCGGGCGGACCCGGCCGGCATGCTGCTGGCGGTCGCCTCCGCGCCCGCCCAGGTCCGGGAGGCGGCGACGCTGGCCACTGAGGCCGGGCTCGAGCGGCTCGCCGCCGGCGGCCGGCCACGGGCCGTGGTGGTGGCCGGCATGGGCGGGTCGGGCATCGCCGGTGACGTGCTGGCCGCGGTGGCCGGCCCCGGTTGTCCGGTCCCGATCTTCACCCATCGTGGCTACGGCCTGCCCGGCTGGGTGGGCGCCGCCGACCTGGTGATCTCCGTGTCCTGCTCGGGCAGCACCGAGGAGACGGTCTCGGCCACCGAGGAGGCCATCCGGCGCGGCTGCCAGCTGCTCGCAGTGGGCGGAGCCGGCTCGACGCTGGCCGAGCAGGCCGCCCAGGCCGGCGCCCCGTTCGTGCCGGTCCGGGGCGACCGGCAGCCTCGGGCCAGCCTGTGGGCGCTGTCCATCCCGCTGATCGTGGCCGGTGACCGCCTCGGCCTGCTCGCCGTTCCGGCCGAGGTGTTCGAGGCGACCGCCCGGCGGCTGGAGCTCGCCGCCACCAGCTGCCGGCCGGCCAACGAGACGTTCATCAACCCGGCCAAGACCCTGGCCTTGGATGTGGCCGGCTCGCTGCCGATGGTGTGGGGGTCCTCGATGCTCGCGGGCACCGCGGCGTACCGCATGGTCTGTCAGCTGGCCGAGAACGCCAAGCATGCGGCCGTCTTCGGCCAGTTGCCCGAGGCCACCCACAACCAGGTGATCGCTTTCGACGGTCCGTACGCCGACGGCCGGGCCGTCGCGGGTACCGCCGCGGAGCTGAACTTCTTCCGGGACCGGGCCGAAGACGTCGGCGAGCACCCGCGGCTGCGCCTGGTGCTGCTGCGCGACGTACCGGCGGCCGAGCATCCGCAGGTGGCGCGACGGGCAGCCGTTAGTCGGGAGCTCGCCGAGGACCGGGGGATCCCGGTGACCGAGCTGGTCGCCGACGGAGACTCGGCGCTGGAGCGGTTGGCCTCGCTGGTCGGCGTGCCTGACTTCGCCACCGTGTACCTCGCCGTAGCCCTGGGCATCGACCCGACGCCGGTAGCCTCCATCGAGGAGCTGAAGAACCGCATCCGCTGGTGAGCACCGGCGGCGGGAAGCGGGCCATCGTTGCCGCCTTGTTGGCCAACCTGGGCATTGCGGTGAGCAAGTTCGTCGCGTTTCTGATCACCGGGTCGTCGTCCCTGCTGGCCGAGTCGGTGCACTCGGTGGCCGACACCGGCAACCAGGGACTGCTGCTGTTGGGGGGCAAGCGGGCGGCGCGTGAACCTGACCCCGAGCACCCGTTTGGATACGGCAACGACAGGTACTTCTACGCCTTCGTCGTCGCCTTGGTGCTGTTCAGCCTCGGGTCGTTGTTCGCGCTGTTCGAGGGCTACGAGAAGATCAGCCACCCGAATCCGCTGGACTCGCCGGCCATTGCCGTCGGCGTGCTGGTGGTCGCCATCGGCCTGGAGTCCTTCTCGTTCCGGACCGCGATCCGGGAGTCCACCCCGCTACGGGGCTCGCTGTCGTGGTGGGGCTTCATCCGCCGCTCCAAGTCCCCGGAGCTGCCGGTGGTGCTGCTCGAGGACGCCGCGGCGCTGCTCGGCCTGGTCTTCGCCCTGCTCGGCGTGGGGCTGGCGGTCGCGCTCGACGAACCCCGCTTCGACGGGGTCGGCACTCTGGCCATCGGGTTGCTACTCGGGGTCGTGGCCGCCATCCTCGCGGTGGAGATGAAGAGCCTGCTGACCGGTGAGTCGGCGTCCGCCGATCAGGTGGAGGCGATCCGCACGGCCCTGGTCGACGGTCGGGACATCACTCGGGTGATCCACATGCGCACCCTGCACCTGGGGCCGGAGGAGCTGTTGGTTGCGGCGAAGATCGGCCTTCGGCCGGAGCTGGACCTGCCCGCCGTCGCGGCCGCCATCGACGCCGCCGAGCGGCGGGTGCGGGCGGCGGTGTCGATCGCCCACTTGCTCTACCTCGAGCCCGACCTCTACCGCGCGCCGGTCGGTCCGGGCGCCTCCGGCGCGCGCCCGGTCGGCGCCTGAGGCGCGCATCCGGCGGCCTCAGCGGCCGCGGCGCCCCACGACCACGTGGTGCGGGTGCGGCCGGTGCCGGTCCACTGCGGTGGTCGAGGTTTCCAGCCCCTCGTGGCGAAGCACGTCGGCGATCGCCGGGGGCGCTAAGAACGTGAACGGCTGACCGCCCCCGGCCGTGATCCGTAGCACCCGGACCGCGAGCGTCTCCTGAGCGACGTTCCAGCGGTGCTTCCACCGCGGCGTGGTGCCCATTTCCTTGACCACCAGTACGCCGCCGGGCGCGAGCTCGCGGGCGCACCCGGCCAGCAGCGATCGCTGGGCCTCGTCGGCGAGTAGGTACAGCACGTCGACGATGACGATGGCGTCCCAGGGACCGGCCGGGATGTGGCCGGCGGAGCCGACGTCGACGCGCAGGTCCGCCCCGCGGGCGCAGCCGCGCCCGGCCGCCATTCGCGCCTGGGAGATCTTGGCCGCGTCGATGTCGACCCCGAGCACCGAGCGCTGTCCCGAGCCCAGCGAAAGGTACGCCGCGAACAGCCCGTGCCCGCAGCCGATCTCCAAGATGCGTCCGCGCATCGGCACCGCCGCCGCCACGGCCGGGAACGGGCAGCTCAGCCAGCGCAGCAGGACGTGCGCCCGGGTGGTCAGCGGCAACCCGGCATAGAGGCCGAGCGCGGCCCGGGCGGTGGCCCGGGCGGTGGCCCGGGCGGTCGTCCCGCCGGTGGTCCCGCCGGTGGTCCGACTCACGTTGGCTCCGTGGCGGCGCGCGCTAGGTCGGCGTACGACCCGAGCCGGAAGCCGTATTCGGCGACCAGCCGGCGAGTAGCCGGGTCCAGCAACATTGCCAGCTCGGCGCCCCACCGGTACCCCCAGGCGAACCGACGCAGGTCCGGGTCGGCCGGCTCGCCGGGATGGGCGTTGACCTCCACGCTGGCCTCGCCGCGGGCGGCCAGCCGGGCCAGCGCGCCCGGCAGTGAGCGGTCCAGCGCGCCGGCCTCGTCCAACCCGGCGTAGTCGCCGGTGGCGACCAAGCCGGCCAGGCTGATCCGGGTGTCGAGCCGACGACTGAGCACGTTGACCCCGACACCGACGGGAGAGCGGCGGGCGCTGCGCGGCAGCCGAACGGCCGGTAAGCCGTGCCGGCGGGCCAGCTCGACTACCACCTCGGCCACCGCCGGCCACAGGTGCACGTGCTGATGGGTGTCGACGTGGGTGACCGGAACGCCGATGCCGGCGATGCGCTCCAGTTGGGCGCCGAACTCCCGGCGGACGTCGGCCGGGTCGATCCGCCTGGCCAGGCCGCGGCCGACGACCGTGCGGTAGGACAGCGGCAGCCGCCCCCGCCGGTCGACCAGGGTGGGGATCTCCCGGGCGGACAGCAGCGGCGGGTCCTCACCGACCATGGCCAGGTGCGCCCCGATGCCCAGGGTGGGGGCGGAGCGGGCCAGCCGAGCGGCGTCCGGGAAGGCCCGGCCGACGGCGAGCACCGACGCGGAGGTCACGATGCCGCCCCGGTGGGCGCGAGCCACCGCCCGGCAGACCCCGGCGGTCATCCCGACGTCGTCCGCGGTCATGATCAGCAGCCGCGGCTGCTTCCCCGCGCCACCGCCCGCCCCCCTGCCGGTCACTGGGCCGGCGGGGTCAGTGCCCGCAGCTCCCGACGCAGCGAAACCAGCTCGCGCACGATCGTGCGGATGACACTGATCGAGGACAGCGTCGACGTACCGCGGCTGCGGGGGAAGTAGTCGACTCCGATCTGGACCACATGGAATCCCAGGCGCTGCGCCCGCACGATCAGCTCGGCGTCGATGAACGAGCCCTCGCTGACCAGGTGCACCTGCTCCAGCACGGGGCGCCGGATCAGCTTGCAGGCGAAGTTCACGTCCCGGATCCGGGTGTCGAAGGCCAGCTGGATCAGCCAGTTGTAGACCCACGAATACACCGCGCGGCGCGGCCCCTCACCGGATCGGTCGTGCCGGTAGGCGCTGACGATGTCGGCCGCATAGATCCGCATGATGCGACAGGCCCGGTCCAGCTCGACCATGTCGAACGGCAGGTCGGCGTCGGTGTAGAGCACGACGTCGCCGGAGGCCGCCGCCAGCCCGCTCTTGATGCTGCCGCCGAGCTTGCGGTTGACCGGGTGGTGGACGACGACGACCCGTGGGTCGGCGGCGGCCAGCTCGTCCGCGAGCCGACCGGTGGCATCGGTGGAGGCGTCGTCGACGATGACCAACTCGTAGTCGCCCAGCTCGCCACCACCGATCAGGCGCTCGCAGGCCTCCCGGACGGCCCGCACCGCCCGGTGCACGTAGGCCTCCTCGTTCCACATCGGGACGACGATGCTCAGCCGCCGAAACGGCTTCTCGATCGCAGCATCTACCGACTTGACCGGCTCCGGGTCGGGTGTCACGACACCTCGTAGCCGCGGGTGTAGAGCACCATCCCGTACGCCAACCCCACGGCGAACAGCACCAGCACGGTCCGCAGCACCCACGGTGGTCGCTCGGCGAGGAAGTCCGCGGCGGCAGCAAAGGCGGGAAATGCCGCCAGCATGTAGCGGCCGCTACCGAAGAAGTCTTTCGTCGTCACGAACGGGATGGCCACCACGACCGCGGTGAACGCGGCATATCCCCAACCGAAACGCCGCCGAATCCGCGGCAGCAGCAGGACAACGACGAGGCAGGCCAGCGCCGCCGACAGCAGCTTCAGCTGGCCGAGGCTGCTGCTGGCGCGCAGCTCGTCGACCAGGGCCACCTTGAACCAGACCCGCAACCCCGTGCCCTGGTCCCAGCCAAGCGCGGACTCTGTGGCCACGAAGGCGAACGGGTTGTCGAACCGCAGCCACTGGTAGCCGCAGTAGACCAGCAGGCCGGTGCCGGAGAGCAACACCCCGGCGTCCCGCCAGCGCACCGCCGCCAAGGCGGTCCTCGCGCCGGCGGTTGGCCGCGACACCGGGTGGGTCCAGGCCGGAGATGCCCCGGTCGTGGCCGGCACCAACTGCCGGGCTTCGACCGCGCGGCGCTGCGCGGCCAGCTCGACCGCCCGCACGGTCAGCCCGATCACGACCGCGATCCCGACTGGTCGGCCGGCGGTGGCGAGCGCTCCGACCCCCCCGGCCAGCCACGGCCGCCCCCGCTCCAGCAACAGGAACGCCCCGAGAGTGGTCGCGACGAACAGGGCGTCGGCGTAGACCGCGCCGTAGAGGTACAGCGAGTACGGGTAGAGCAGCAACAGCGCCAGGGCGGTCACCGAGACGGTTCTGGGCAGCCGGTCGGCGCACCATCGGGCGAACAGCACGGCGATGGTGATCCCGGATGCGACCGTGACGAGGACTCCGGCCAGGTGGTCACTGCCCACCAGTGTGCCGAGGCCGCGCATGGCCATCGGGTACGTCGGGAAGAACGCCACCGAAGACTGCTGCCCGGGCATGTAGAAGTACCCCGAGGTGGCGATCGCGTGGTACCAGTTGGAGTCGTATCGGATCCAGCCGTCGAGCCAGCCCAGCTCCGGCGACAGTGGTGGTTTCACCAGCCGGTGCGGCGACATCACCACGAGTGCCCACATCGCGGCGTCCACCAACAGGTAGGCGCCCAGCGCACCCGCCCCCGGGGAACGCCGCCAGCGGCGCGTCGCCACGGGCGACCGGGTCAGGCTGGTCACACTGCCTCTCGCGCTGGGAAACGGCAGCCGCCGCAAGTCGATGGCAGGATGCCAGATTATCAGACGGTGCCGACAGGGGAGATCCACCGGGATGGCCCTGGCGCTGCTGGCTGCGCTGGTGGCCGCCGGCTGCTACGGACTGGCGTCGGTCCTGCAGGCGCGGGCAGCGGCGCGGCTGTTGAGGCACCCAGGGGTTGATCCACGGTTGCTCTGGCGGTTGATGCACTCGGCGCCGTACCTGGCCGGGATCGGGCTGCTGGGAGCCGGCTTCCTGCTCTCCCTGGTCTCGTTGCGCAGTTTGCCGCTGTTCATGGTCGAGGTCGCCCGGGCCTCCAGCCTCGGCGTCACTGCGGTGCTCTCGCTGCCGCTGCTCGGCATCCGGCTGCGCCGCGGCGAGC
>JADGOU010000353.1 GCA_017882835.1 Frankiaceae bacterium
CGGACGACGTCGGCCAGCTGCACCTGCCTGACTGCTGACGCCGTCCCGAGCAGCCTCGGCTGATGCCCTGCGGGCGAACTGGCGTCCGGTTGACGTCTAGCCCAGCCTGACGTCAGGAAGAGTAGCCCCGGGACGTCAGGTTAGGGCCGCACTGCGGCTTGATGGACACTTGTCACTGCGGGTCTTAGGGTTCAACCTGACACTTTGGGCCGGGGGAGGCCTATGAGCGGGCAGCAGGTCGGCTACACCCGGGTAAGCAGCCTGGATCAGAACCCCGATCGGCAGCTCGACGGTGTCGCGCTGAACCGGACGTTCACCGATAGCGCGTCAGGCCGCAGCACGGCCCGGCCGCAGCTGGAGGCGATGCTGGCGTTCGTGCGCGACGGCGACACCGTGGTCGTGCACTCGATGGACCGCCTGGCCCGCAACCTCGACGACCTTCGCGCCTTGGTGCGCACGCTGACGGCACGGGGCGTGCGGGTGCAGTTTATGAAAGAGCAGCTGACGTTCACCGGTGAGGACACCGCGATGGCAACGCTGCTCCTGTCGGTGATGGGTGCGTTCGCGGAGTTCGAGCGGTCCCTGATCCGGGAGCGTCAGCGCGAGGGCATCGCTTTGGCGCGCAAGCGGGGCGCCTACCGGGGCCGGGAGCGGGCACTGAACCCCGAGCAGGTCGGCCAGCTGCGGGCGCGGGCCGCCGAGGGGACTGCGAAGGCGACGCTCGCGCGGGAGTTCGGGATCAGCCGGGAGACCGTCTACCAGTACCTGCGCACCACCCCTGAGTAGTGGCCGGGATGGAGCGGGCGGGCAACCCCCCGGCGGGCGAGGGGTTCCTGACCGCCGAGCAGCAGCGCCGCTACGGTCGGTACGCCGATGACCCCGACCAGGGGCAGCTGGACCGGTACTTCCACCTGGACACCGTTGCCCGCGAACTCGTCGACGTCCGCCGCGGGCAGCACAACCGCCTCGGGTTCGCCTCGCACGCGCCCAGACGACGTTCGACCGAGCCACCCGCGTCCTCGCCAAGATCGACGCGTTGGATTTCTCCGGCGTGCAGCCGGTTCGTCCCGTCGCGGGTGGCGTACTGCTTGAGTACCCCGGGGTCGGCGATGTCCAGCTGGGCGGCGAGGTGCGCGGCGACCGCCCAGGGCACGTCGGCGGGACCGGGCAGGAACGTCCCGAGGAACCGGACGGAGGGAGCCGCCCAGCCGGCCCACCGCCACCACCAACAGGAACCGGGTGCGCGACGCACAAGTCCACGCGCCCAGTCCGGCACGCCTCCGAGCGGCTTGACAAAGACCGCACGGTTGCTACGCCGAGCCTTGGCCCTCGCCGGCGCCAATCGACTCAACGGGCGTAAGAGCCGGCAGTCGCTCCCAGATCCCGTGTAACTGACGTTCCGCACTTCTCGCGATCGATATGGCCCCCCACGTCAGGGGGCGTCGGTCGGGCTGTAGGCGCTGGCGGGGATGTGTAGGAGGTCCAGGACCTGCTGGTGTAGCGGGGTGAGTTGGGGTTGGAAGGTCTGCACGGTCTGGCCTCGGGCTTGCAGGTGGTGGCGTTGGAGTTCGTTGAAGATCTCCAGGATGCGGGGGGCGCTGGGGGCGGGGCAGTTGCGTAGTTCGGGGTAGAGCGGGATACCGGTGAGCCCTTCGGTGTGCATCGAGGTCCGGATCTCGCGTTCGATGAGCGCTTCGGTGAGCATGGCGAGGAAGTGGCAGAGCAGCAGCGCTTCGATGCGGTGCGCCGTTTCGAGGTAGACGGGGGCGACTTCTTGTGGCCCTTTGAGGAGGTGGTTGCGGCGTTCGAGGTTGGGTTGGTAGCGGTAGGCGGCGAACACGTCGGCGGGGGTCATCGTGGTGTCGTTGGTGATGATCGGGAAGCAGCCGTCGGTGACGGCGTCGTAGGCCACGTTGTCGGCTCGGATGGCGGCGGTGATGGTGAGGGCGGGTTTCTCGCTGCGCCGGTAGCGGGTCTGGCTGCCGGGGCGGCCGCGGCGTTCCTGGTGGTAGGTGACGTCGGTGGTTTCGGTGATGGTGAAGCCGACCCAGCGGGTGGCGCCGGCGGCGGTGAGCGCGGTGGTGGCGGCCGCTTCGGCGGCGACCTTGGTCTTCAGCCGGGTCTTGGGGCCGGCCAGCCGGGCCGCTACCGCGTCGACCGCGGCCAGCCCGGCCTCGATCCGGCCGGCTCGGGTCTGGGCGTCGTTGGCCGCCTTCATGCTGGAGTGCACCCAGATCACCCGGTAGCCGTCGACCGACGGGGCGGGGGCTTCGAAGGTGCGCCAGACCCGGTCGGGGCCTTCGAGCCGGGCGCCGGGCCGGCGATGCGCCTCGGCCCAGGCCGGCGCGTGGGTCTGGGCCCAGTCCCTGAACCAGGTGTCCTCGCGGCGGCCGTGCGGCACGACGGTGACGAAGCGCCCACCGTGGCTGTTGATGTGGCCCATGGCCTGGGCCGAGCACAGCTTGCTGTCGGCGACGTAGAGGAAGTCCGCCCGGCCGACCAGGGCGTGCAGCTCGTCCCAGGTGGGGATGTGGGTGAGGTCGTCGTTGGTGTTGCCGTCGGCGACCCGGTAGGCGATCGGCACCGCACCGTCGGCGGAGACGGTGCGGATGAACAGCAGCTGCTTGAGGTCGGGACGGTGGTCCTTGTTGTGACCGTGGTGGATCGCCGGGGTCGCCCTGCCGCCCCGGGCCCGCCCGTCGGCCGCCGGGTAGTTGCCGGTCACGGTGACGGTGGTCGAGTCGTTGTGCAGCTGGGAGACGTCGACGCCGAAGTCGCGGATGACTCCGAGCACCGTCGCGGTGATCAGGCTGGCCCGGTCGGCGTCGAAGAGGCGGTCCAGCATCCGCCCGACCCGGTCGTCGTTGAGCGCTTCGGCGTCCCCCGGCCGCAGGCCGAGGACCGCCGGGTCGTAGGGCGTCGCCCACTCACCGAGGGCGTAGACCGGCCGGTGACCGGCCACGATGTTGCGGACCACCAGGGCGATCACCGCCGCCGGGGTCAGCCGCAGCCGGGCGTCGTCGGCCGGCAGGTAGGTCGCCAGATGTTCGGCCACGCCCATCCGGGCCAGGAAGAAGTTGATCACCGGAAGTGCACCGAGGTGCTCGCGGCTCAGCGTGTACGGCTCGTCGGCTGCCATCGTCGGCTCCTTGACGTCGACCCCCATATCGGTCAGCATATGTGCTGACCGACGATTGATCAGGGATCTCCGGGACGAAGGACAACCGTGTCGCGCCGGCTCGAGGACCACGAACGCACCTACCGCGGGCTGCTCGCCGAGCTCGCCCAGATCGGGTTCATCAGCCCGGGCAGCGTCGTGGTCCGCTACACCTCCTGCGGCAAGCCCGGCTGCCGCTGCCAGGGCGACCCACCACAACGCCACGGCCCCTACTACCAGTACAGCCGCGCCATCGCCGGCAAGACCGTGAGCCGCCGGCTCACCGAACACGACGCCGAGCTCTACCGCGGCTGGATCACCAACCGGCGTCGCCTCGAACAGATCGTCGCCCAGCTGGAGCAGACCTCAGCCGCCGCCGGCGACCTCCTCCTACGCCAACCACAGACCCCGAACCCAC
>JADGOU010000354.1 GCA_017882835.1 Frankiaceae bacterium
GGGGGTGCCAGCCGGCGGCCAGATCGTCGTGCCACACAACCCGCTCGACAAAGGATTGCGACGGCGGGGTCAAGATGAGCTGATTGCTGGCGACGGCGACCAGACAGAACTCAGGCCCCAATCCAGCGTGCTCTTGTGCGGCCAAGATCAGCTGGCGCCCGCTGACAAAGGGCTGGTGATGAGCAAGTGGATAGGGAACCCCGAAGCCCTGGCGTAGCTCGTCGATGAAGGTTCGGAGCTCGGCCATGGGCACGCCATGGGTGCGGCGGTACTCCCGGAGTAAGGCGGCCTCGACGAACTCGGCCCAGGTCACGGCCCGCATCCCAGTGGGCTCGACTCGGATGACTGGTTTGTAGCTGCGACCTCGGCGCTCACCGCCTTCGAGCCAGTAGTGCAACGTTCCCTGGGCAAGCAGCAACAGCCGGGCCGCTTCGGCCTCGGAGAACATCTCTCGGTCAAGGACGCTGATGTTGGCCATGATCGTCGAGTTTGGCATATCACAGGTGTTGGGTGTCAGCTTGCGGCGTGGTCTTCAGCGCCGTGCGTCGGGCCTCGACCAAGACGGCTGGCTAGTGCCCAGGGTCGCTAGTGCATCGGTGGCGTGGCGATTGAGGCTGTTGCGGGAGCGGTCGTAGCGGCGGGTGGTGCGGGGATCGGCGTGGCCGGCAAAGTCCTGCGCGTCCCGGAACGGCACGCCGACGTTGAGGGCGGCGGTGATGGCGCTGTGGCGCAGGCTGTGAGGGCTCAACCGATTGGCGGCGGGGAGGCCGGCTCGGCGGGCGAGGCGCCGCACCAGGGCCAGGCGTCGGCTCGGTCGTGCGGCCGCCCTTGCGGTCGAGGAAGATCGGCCCGCTCGTGCGCTTGCCGATGTAGGCCTCCAGCGCTCGGGCCGTGGCCGGCGCTAGAGCCTCGGTCGAGCGCTTGCCGCCCTTGCAGGCGAGCTCGAGGACCAGGTGGCCGAAGTCGTAGGTGAGGTCGTCGATGTCTCGGGATAGGGCCTCGCCGGTGCGCAACGCGTTGAGGGCGAGCAGGGTCATGAACGCTAACAACTTAGTTGTCTCGGCGTCTTCGCTCTCCACGGAACTCGCCGTAGAATTGGGGCCGTCTCCCAGAGCGTGCGGGGGGTGGCGTGACCCAGCAATACCTGGCCGGCGAGTTGTCGCTGCGGCTGGCGCGGCTACAAGGGGCCGCTGCGAATCGGGCGTACCTCCCCGAACTGGCATGCCTGCGGCGGGAGGCGGAGACAGGGCCGCTGGCGGGCCTGTCCTGGGTGCTGGGGCGCGCGCTGACGCTGGGCGACGGTCTGTGTTGGGACGCGCTGGAGAGTGGCGAGATCGCGTCCTTCACCGACCAAGCTGCGGCCTGCGCCGAGTTGTGTGAGCTCGGCGTTTGCGCCGGCCTGCTGGACCAGGGCCAGCAGAGCTGACCCCGGTCTGACGTCGGCTGTTGGCTGGGCTACTCGGCCTGACCGAAGCTCTTGATCTCCTCCGCCTCCTGAGCGGTCAGCTCGCGGCGTGGCATCTCCCCGCGGGCCATCTTCTCGGCCTTGACGTAATGTTGGATGGCGTCGACGATCTCCGGGTTGGACAGCGTCGTCGTGTCCCCCACGTCCCCAAAGTTGGAGATCGCGGCGATGACTCTCCGCATGATCTTCCCGGAGCGGGTCTTGGGCATGTCCGAGACGATCCAGACGTGCGTCGGCCGCGCGATCTTCCCGATGTGGGTCTCGATGGCCTTGGCCACCTTCTCCTCGATGGCCGTGCTCGGGCTGAACCCGGGCTTGAGCGCGACATACATCTCGACCGCCCGGCCGCGCAGCTCGTCCAGGACGGGGACCGCAGCGGCCTCGGCGATCTCCTCGACGGTGATGCTCGCCGATTCGAGCTCCTTGGTCCCCAGCCGGTGGCCGGCCACGTTGATCACGTCATCGACCCGACCGAGGATCCGGAAATAGCCGTCGGCGGCCTGGACGGCGCCGTCACCGGCAAAGTACGGCCAGTCGCGCCAGTCGGTGCTGTCGGGATTCCGGCAGTACTTCTCGTAGTAGATCTCCACGAGCCGCTCGGGCTGGCCCCAGATCGTCTGGAAGATGCCGGGCCAGGGATTGCGGATGCAGATGTTGCCGGCCCGGCCGCTGCCGGCCGCCACCACCTCGCCAGTTTCATCGTAGATCACCGGATAGATTCCGAGGACCCCGGGGCCGCAGCTCCCGGGCTTCATGGGCTCCAGACCGGGCAACGTGGCACCCAAGAAACCGCCGTTCTCCGTCTGCCACCAGGTGTCGACGATGACCGCCTCGCCCTTGCCGACGGCCTCGTGGTACCAGCGCCAGACATCGGGCTCGATCGGCTCCCCGACCGTCGTCATGTGCTTGAAGTGATGATCATACTTGGCCGGCTCGTCAGGACCGAGCTTGCGCAGCATGCGGATAGCGGTGGGGGCAGTGTGGAAGATGGTCACCCCGAGCCGCTCCGCGATCCGCCAGGGCCGCCCGGGGTCCGGGTAGGTAGGCACCCCCTCGTACATCACGCTCGTGGCCCCGAGCGCCAACGGCCCGTAGACGATGTAGGAATGCCCGGTGATCCAGCCGATGTCGGCGAAACACCAGTAGGTGTCCTGCGGGTTGATGTCCTGGTAGTACTTCGACGTGCCCGCCACATAGGCGAGGTAGCCGCCGGTGCTGTGCACGCAGCCCTTGGGCTGGGCCGTCGTACCGCTGGTGTACATCAGGAACAGCGGCGCCTCGGCCGGCATCGACACCGGCTCGACCACGCGGTCCCGGTAGTCGGTCAACACGTCGTCGACGAAGAAGTCCCGGCCCTCGACCATCGGGCTCTTCGAGGCGTACTGGCCCGGGTGCCGCCGCCAGACCAGCACCTTGTCCACCTCGACGCCCCGCGCCCGGGCCGTCGCCACCGCCTCATCGGCCTTGGCCTTGTGGTCGACCAGATCGCCGTTGCGGTAGTAGCCGTCCATCGTCACCAGCACCCGGCTACCCGAGTCGGCGATCCGGTCGCCGCAAGCCCCACCGCTGAACCCGCCGAACACCTCGGAATGGATGACGCCCAGCCGGGCGCAGGCCAACATCGACACAGGCAGCTCGGGAACCATCGGCATGTGGAACGTCACCCGGTCGCCGGTCTTGAGCTGGCCGAAGTCTCGAAGCAGCGCGGCAAACTCGTTGACCCGCCGGTACAGCTCCTGGTAGGTGATCGCCTGGGTGTCCTGGGCTTCCGGCTCCGGCACCCAGATGAGAGCCGCCTTGTTGCGATCGCGCGCCAGGTGGCGGTCCACACAGTTGTAGCAGGCGTTCAGCCGGCCCCCGACGAACCACTTCCAAAACGGTGGGTTACTGGTGTCCAGCGTGGTGTGCCAGTAGGCATCCCAGGAGAGCAGATCCGCATACTCCTTGAAACACTCCGGGAAACGTTCCTCGCCGAACCGCTCGCGGATGGCCGGGTCGGCCGCGTTGGCCTGTCCGATGAACTTCGC
This sequence comes from Frankiaceae bacterium, assembly GCA_017882835.1. GTDB lineage: Bacteria > Actinomycetota > Actinomycetes > JADGOU01 > JADGOU01 > JADGOU01. The sequence continues at coordinate 3,493 of JADGOU010000354.1, forward strand.
GGGCGGGTAGTAGTACCCCTCCTCCCGCCAGTGCACGGCGATCTGGGCCTCGGAGCCCTGCGGCTGCTGTCCTGCTGCCATT
>JADGOU010000355.1 GCA_017882835.1 Frankiaceae bacterium
GGTGTCGGCGCTGGTGGAGGAGCTGACTGCGCAGCGCGCCGAAGACCGGGTGGGCACCGTGGTCGAGGTGTTGATCGAGGGCGTCCAGGCCGGCGGCGGCGGGGCGCATGGGCGGAGCGCCGGCCAGGCGCCGGAGGTGGACGGCGAGACGACGGTGCTCGGGACCGGGATGGCGGTCGGTGACCTCGTCCGGGCCCGGGTGGTGGCTACCGCGGGCGTCGACCTGGTGGCCGAGCAGGTGATCCCGGCGGGCGCCGGCCGCCCGTTGGGCAGCGGTGCGCTGATCGGCGCGGGTCCGTGAGGGGGTGGCGGTGAGCGCGGCCACGCCGGTCAACCAGGCGGCGGTCGAGCCGGCGGCCACCGAGACCGGGTCGGCGCCCGCCGCCAGGCGCATTGCCGGGCAGGTGGTCGAGCACGTCGCTGCCGGGCGACCGAGCGCCGACCCCGCGGCCGTGCCCTCGAGCGCCGTCGGAATCGTCAGCGCCGTCGGAATCGTCAGCGCCGTCGGAATCGTCAAGGCCGTCGGAATCGTCAACGTGGCCAATGGGCTGACCTTGCTCCGGGTGGCGCTTGTGCCGGTCTTCGCCGCCGCCCTGGCGGTCGACTCTGGGCGCAGTACCGGCTGGCGGGTGATCGCCTGGGCGGTGTTCGCGGTGGCTTCGCTGACCGACCGGTTGGACGGCGAGGTGGCGCGGCGCTACCACCTGGTCACCGACTTCGGCAAGATCGCTGACCCGATCGCGGACAAGGCACTGACGGGTACGGCGCTGATCGGGCTATCCGTGCTCGGCCAGCTGTCGTGGTGGGTGACGATCGTCGTCATGGCGCGGGAGCTCGGCGTGACGGCGCTCCGGTTCTGGGTGATCCGCCACGGCGTCATCCCGGCCAGCCGTGGCGGCAAGCTCAAGACGCTGCTGCAGGGGATCGCGATCACGGGCTACCTGCTGCCGCTGACCGGCGTCGCCACGGTGGTCCGCGCCCCGCTGATGGCGCTGGCCGTGGGCGTCACCGTGCTCACCGGGCTGGACTACGTCGTGCAGGCGGTGCGGCTGCGGCGCGCGGCCCGAGCCACCCGGTGAGAGTCGAGCTGCTGGCGGTCGGCTCCGAGCTGTTGCTCGGCGACATCGTCAACACCAATGCCGCCTGGCTCGGCCAGCGGCTCGCTGCCGCGGGCATCGACGTCCTGCGCAGCGTGGCTGTCGGTGACAACGTGGCCCGGATCGCCGAGTGCCTGACCGAAGCGCTCGACCGGGCGGCGGTTGTGCTCGTGACCGGCGGCCTCGGCCCCACTCAGGACGACCTGACCCGCGAGGCATTGGCGCTGGCGGCGGGCACCTCGCTGGCCCGCGACCCGGAGCTGGAGCGCGCGCTGCGGGCACGGTTCGCCGCGGCGGGCCGGCGAGTGCCGGAGCTGAATTACCGGCAGGCCGATGTACCGATCGGGGCGACGGCCCTGCCCAACGCGGCGGGCTCGGCGCCGGGGCTGCGCCTGGAGCTGGCCGGCGGCGTGGTCTACGCCCTGCCCGGCGTGCCGCATGAGATGGAAACCATGTTCGACGCCGTCGTCCGGCCGGACCTGCGCCGGCTCGCCGGCGACGCGGCCACCCTGGTCTCCCGGGTGCTGCGGACCGCGGGGCTCTGGGAGTCCGCGGCCGCGGAGGCGCTGACCGCGGAGGTCGACCGGCTGGAGGCCGCGGGTAACCCCACGCTGGCCTTCCTCGCCTCTGGCGGCCAGGTTCGGGTGCGGATCACCGCCAAGGCCGCCAGCCCGGACGCCGCCCGCGCGCTGATTGCTCCGGTGGAGGAGCGGGTCCGCGCGGCGCTGGGTCCGGCCGTGTACGGCGCGGACGGCGACACCCTCGCCGGGGTCGTGCACCGGCTGCTGCTGGCGCGGGATGAGACGGTGGCCGTGGCGGAGTCGCTGACCGGCGGACTGCTCGGCGCCGCGCTCACCGACGAACCCGGGGCGAGCGCGACCTTTCGCGGCGGCATCACGGCGTACGCGACTCCACTCAAGGCGGCCCTGCTCGGCGTGGCCGAACCCGTGCTGGCGCAGCGCGGTCCGGTCAGTAAGAAGGTCGCCACCGAGATGGCGCTGGGCGCCCGGGACCGGTTGCAGGCGACGTACGGGCTGGCTCTGACCGGGGTGGCAGGGCCGGACGAGCAGGACGGCCATCCGGTGGGCAGCGGGTACGTCGGGTTGGCCACGCCCAGCGGAACCACAACCCGGACGCTGGCGCTTCCCGGCGACCGGGCACTGATCCGGGCCTACGCCGTGGTCGCCGCGCTCGACCTGCTCCGGCGCCACCTGGCCGCACTGTCCCCGGTGGCCGGCAGCCGGGAAGCCGACGGATAGTTACGCCGTTACGCCAGGGACGAAACTGCAAATGGCGGACCTGCCCGGACACCCGGTGGCGGGTACCGTCAAGCTGAGCCCGTGCCAGCGGTGCCACCGCAGTCGGAGGGAGCGTCCGTCATGGCCCTGTTGCGCCGCCTGATCGGTGATGCGCTGCGCGCGCAGCGGCTGCGCCAGAACCGGACGCTGCGCGAGGTCTCGGCTGCGGCCCGGGTTTCGCTCGGCTACCTCTCCGAGGTCGAACGGGGCCAGAAGGAGGCGTCCTCAGAGCTGTTGGCCGCCATCTGCACCGCTCTGGGCGTTCGCCTGGCTGACCTGCTTCGCGACGTCAGCGACTCCCTCGGCGCGGTGGAGCCGCTCGCCGTGCCGGAAACCGTGCCCGACACCGTGCCGGCACTCGAGCCGGTGGGCGCGGACGCGCCGCTGGTCTTCGCCGACCGTGGTGCGACCGGTGCCGCCATACCGTTGGTCAGTGAGCATGCCCACCGGGCCGTTGTCGCCGCCTGAGAGCGGGTCACCTGCGGCCCCCCGCCGCCCGCCCGCCGGGGGAACTCCCCGGCTCGCCGTCCGTTTGCGACCATAGGTGTCGGTTCCCGATAGAGGTGAGCATCCGTGACCCGAGTCGACCGGTCGTTGTTCACATGTTGTGGGGCGAATGCCATCGACTCGCCCCGTCGTACCTGATCAATTTCGCAACGGAATGCCGGCCACGCCTCGTGCCGCGACCGCTTCGCTAGCAGCTAGCGGCGCGTTCGTTGCGAGCAGCCAGCCCAGTCCAACGTTGATCGACTGGCGACCGGCACTTCGTGGGTGCTGTCCGCGCGGACCGCAGCATGGGGGGAGTTGTTCGATCATGCTTTAGGTGTTGTGGATCGCCGGATCTCGTCGTGCGGCCGGGTCTCACGATGTCCGCGAGGGCCTCGGTCAGGTGCCGACGTAGGCTGCGAGGTGCTCGCCGGTGAGGGTGGAGCGGGCGGCGACGAGGTCGGCGGGTGTGCCCTCGAAGACGATCCGGCCACCGTCGTGGCCGGCGCCGGGGCCGAGGTCGATGATCCAGTCGGCGTGCGCCATGACCGCCTGGTGGTGCGCGATGACGATGACCGACTTGCCGGAGTCGACGAGCCGGTCGAGCAGGCCGAGCAGCTGCTCGACGTCGGCGAGGTGGAGGCCGGTGGTCGGCTCGTCGAG
>JADGOU010000356.1 GCA_017882835.1 Frankiaceae bacterium
CGCGCCGGCGTCCCGGGCGCTTTTCGACCGGGCGCAGGCGGTGACTCCGGGTGGGGTCAACTCGCCGGTCCGTGCGTTTCGGGCCGTCGGCGGGACGCCTAGGTTCATGGCCTCCGGTCGTGGCCCCTACCTGATCGACGTCGACGGGGTGGAATACGTCGACCTGGTCTGTTCTTGGGGTCCGATGATCCTCGGCCACGCGCACCCGGCCGTGGTGGAGGCGGTCGGGGCGGCGGCGAGCCGGGGGACGAGCTTCGGTACGCCGACCGCGGGCGAGGTGGAGCTCGCCGAGGAGATCGTCGCGCGCGTGCCACCGGTAGAGTTGGTGCGCCTGGTCAGCTCGGGCACCGAGGCCACGATGTCGGCAGTCCGGCTGGCGCGCGGGTTCACGGGTCGGCCCAAGGTAGTCAAGTTCGCCGGCTGCTACCACGGGCACGTCGACGCGTTGCTGGCCAGCGCCGGCTCGGGCGTGGTGACCTTCGGGCTGCCGGAGTCGCCGGGTGTCACCGGCGCCTCGGCCGCGGACACCATCGTGCTGCCCTACAACGACCTAGCCGCCGTGGAGATGGCGTTCGAAGAGACCGGCAACGCGATCGCCTGCGTGATCGTGGAGGCAGCGGCGGCGAACATGGGCGTCGTACCGCCGCATCCGGGGTTCAACGCGGGGCTGCGGGCGCTGTGCGATTCCTACGGCGCGCTGCTGGTGATCGACGAGGTGATGACCGGCTTTCGGGTCAGCCGCAGCGGGTGGTTTGGCCTGGAGGGGGTGGCCGCCGACCTGGTGACCCTCGGCAAGGTGATGGGCGGCGGGCTGCCGGCAGCGGCGTTCGGCGGTCGGGCGGAGGTGATGGCTCGGCTGGCGCCGGCCGGCCCGGTGTACCAGGCCGGCACGCTGTCGGGGAACCCGGTGGCGGTGGCCGCCGGGCTCACGACGCTGCGGCACTGCACCGATGAGGTCTACCGGCACGTGGACGCGACCGCGTTGGCGGTCTCCGGGCTGGTAGTAGACGCGCTCACGTCGGCCGGGGTCGCGCACCGATGCAACGCTGCCGGGAGCCTGTTCTCGGTCTTCTTCGCCGGCCACGCGGTGGTCGACTACGCCACCGCGACCCGGCAGTCCGTCGAGCGGTACCGGGCCTTCTTCCACGCAATGCTGGCGGGCGGGGTGTACCTGCCGCCCTCGGCGTACGAGGCGTGGTTCGTCGGGGCGACTCATGACGGCGCGGCGATGGAGCGGATCGCCGCGGCGCTGCCGGCCGCGGCGCGGGCCGCGGCGGCAGTGCGGGCGCCCGACCAGGTGGTGGCCGCGACTTCGGAGGACCGAGCATGACGGCCCCTGCTTCGGGTGCGCCGCTCACCACCGTGCACCTGCTGCGGCATGGGGAGGTCGACAATCCTCGCGGCGTGCTCTACGGCCGGCTGCCGGGGTTCGGGCTCTCTGCGGTCGGCGAGCGGATGGCGGGCGTGGCCGCGGCCGCGCTGGCGGACCGCCTGGTGGTGACAGTGGTGAGCAGCCCGCTGGAACGCGCCCGGCAGACCGCGGCGCCAGTGGCGGAGCGCTTCGGACTCGACGTCGATGTCGACGACCGGCTGGTCGAGGCGGCCAACCTGTTCGAGGGTCTGACGGTGGGCGTGGGCGACGGCGTGTCGTCTCGCCCGATGTACTGGAGGCACCTGTGGAACCCGTTCCGGCCCTCTTGGGGCGAGCCGTACGCCGTGATCGCCGACCGGATGCTGGCGGCGGTGCGGGACGCGCGGGACCGGGCGCGGGAGCTGAGCGGGGCTGAAGCCGGCGCAGTCGGGGAGGCGGTCTGCGTCAGCCACCAGATGCCGATCTGGGTGGCGCGGTGCGCGGCCGAGGGCCGGTCGCTGTGGCACCGGCCGGACCGCCGGCAGTGTGGGTTGGCCAGCCTGACCAGCTTGACCTGGCGTGGGGACCGGGTCGTTGCGGTGACGTACGTCGAGCCCGCCGGCCCGACGACCTGGCGCGGGCAGCCTCCCGGCGCCTGAGCCGCCCCCGCGGCCCACCCCGCCGCCGCGGCCCACCCCGCCCCCCGCCCCCCGCCCCGCGGCGATGTTGAGCACACGGGCGTATCCCGCGAGTTGATACGCACGTGGGCTCAACATCGGCGCAGTAGCCGTGGCGGCCGGACCCGCCCGGGCGGGCTTCGGCAGGTGCGGGTGATACTGGCTGCCCATGGTGCCGGCTGACTGCCACGTCCGCCGGCCTGACTCCGGCCCGGAAGCCTGCGCGTGCGCCTGTCCCGCCCGTTCGCCGCAGCCGTACCGGCTGTGCTCCTGAGCCTCGCGCTCGCTGGCTGTTCCGGCGGTGCCGACGCAGTCGACCAGCGCGGCGGCAGCGACCTCGGGTTCGTGCCCGGGGACGCGGCCACCGGCGTCCTGGCCGCTGATCGCCGCCAGCCCGCTCCCGGGGTCCGCGGCACACTGCTGGACGGCACGCCGTACGACGTGAGCGCCCTGCGCGGCACCGTGACGGTGCTGAACTTCTGGGGGTCCTGGTGTGCGCCTTGCCGGGCCGAGGCGGGTGACCTGGAACGCACCTACCAGAGCACCCGCTCTGTCGGCGTGCAGTTCGTCGGCGTCAACGTCAAGGACCAGCCGGGACCGGCGACGGCGTTCCAGCGCGTCCAGGGCGTCACCTACCCGAGCCTGTTCGACCCCGATGGCCAGGTGGCGGTCCGGTTCCGTGACCTGCCGCCGAGCGCCATCCCGACCACGCTGGTGATCGACCGCCGGGGTCGGGTAGCCGCTCGCTTTCTCGGCGCGGTGACCGAGACGCGGCTGACTGCCGTCGTCCACCAGGTCGCCGGCGAGCCGACATGATGATCAGCGCCTCGGTGGGGGAGTCCTTCGCCCACGCCGTCGGCAGCGCCCCGGTGCTGCTGGCCGCGCCGGTCGCGCTGGCCGCCGGGCTGGTGTCCTTCCTGTCTCCGTGCGTCCTGCCGCTGGTGCCCGGTTATCTCTCCTACATGACCGGCCTGTCGGGTGCCGATCTCGCCGAGCCGGTACGACCGGCAGCGCCGGCCCCGCCGGCCCGCGCCGCGTCGACCAGCGGAACGACCGTCGTCCTGGCGCCGTCCCAGGCCCGCGCGCTGCCGGCGACCGTGCGCACCGGCCGGGTGCTGCTGGGTAGCAGCCTGTTCGTGCTCGGGTTCAGCGCCGTGTTCGTCAGCTACGGCGCGCTGTTCGGCGGCCTTGGCAGCTTGCTCGTCCGGCACCAGGCCGTCGTGACCCGCGTCCTCGGCGTCGTCACCATCGGCCTCGGACTCGCGTTCGTCGGCGCCGTACCGGGGTTGCAGCGCGAGGTGCGCATCCACCGGCTGCCCGCTGCCGGTATCGTCGGGGCGCCGCTGCTCGGGGTGCTCTTCGGCCTCGGCTGGACGCCGTGCATCGGGCCCACGCTGGGCGCCGTGCTCGGGCTTTCGGCGAGCAGCGCAACCGCCGGCCGGGGGGCGCTGCTGTCGCTGGCGTACTGCCTCGGCCTCGGCCTGCCGTTCATTCTCGTCGGCCTGGGCTTCCGC
>JADGOU010000047.1 GCA_017882835.1 Frankiaceae bacterium
GCACCGACATCGCCGATCCCGCCGCCGCAGCGGGTGTTCCGGCGGAAGCCGGCTCGGCGACATCGGCCACGCCGCGAAAGTCCGCCGCCGCGGGGGCCCCGACCGGCCGGCGAGCCGCCGGTGGCAGTAAGGCGGAGCTGGCGGCGAAGGCCAAGCCGGCGAAGAGTGCTGGCAAGGCCGAGAAGGCCGAGAGCGCAGGCAAGGCCGGCAACGCCGTCAAGGCGGCGAAGGCCCAGTCGGCGGAGAGTGCCGGGAAGGCCGAGAAGGGGGCACCGAAGGGGACCGGCCGGCCGTCGACCCCGCGCAAGAGGTCCGCCCCGCCCGTCGAGTAGGCGGACGGGCGCGCCGTCGGGCGCAGCTTCCCCGCGGCGCGGCGCTGAATGACTGTTGTCCAGTCCAGCTACCTGGTCAAAAATTTCGGCCCTTGTGACCCTTCCGTTTCCGTTTCCGTTGTAGTCCAGCGGGTTGATCTGCAATCGCAGGCTGTTGGCCGCAAGCAGCGTCCCCGGGCGCCTCCTGTGCGCGGACAGCCCGCCAGCGGACGGGGCCCCCAGCGGAGGGACCTGCGGATGATGCCACCGGCAGCCCTGACTTGGGGACGCCACGCCGGTACGCGTTTCGGACGCCGACCCGAGCGAGCAGCCACGATCTGCGGCCGCCGCCAGCTCACCACCGACCCGGAGTGCCGGCGGCACGATCCGCAGCAGCCGGTTGCCCTCCGCGGAACTGATCTCACCCACTTGCACCCGATCGGCCGTCGGCTTCCGGGGGGAAGTCAGAAGAAGCGGACGAGGATGCGGTTACCGCACGCGAAGGTCCCGGACCTTGATCGGCGTGTCGGGCAACGGGGCGAAGGTTGCCGGAAGCGGCACTAGTCCTCCTTGATCCAGGACATCAGCGAGCGCAGCCTGGCGCCCACCTGCTCGATCGGGTGGGCGGCGCTTTCCGCGGCGTACTTGGTGAAGTTCGGCCGGCCGGCCTCGTCCTCGGCCACCCACTCCCGGGCGAAGGTGCCGTCCCGGATCTCCCCGAGGATGCGACGCATCTCCGCCTTGGTCTCGGCAGTGATGATGCGCGGGCCGCGGCTGTAGTCGCCGTACTCCGCGGTGTCGGAGATGGAGTAGCGCATCCGGGAAATGCCGCCCTCGTACATCAGGTCCACGATCAGCTTCATCTCGTGCAGGCACTCGAAGTAGGCGATCTCCGGGTCGTAGCCGGCCTCGGTCAGCGTCTCGAAGCCCGCGGTGATCAGCGCGGACACGCCGCCGCAGAGCACTGCCTGCTCGCCGAAGAGGTCGGTCTCGGTCTCCTCGGCGAACGACGTCCGCAGGACCCCGGCGCGGGTGCCGCCGATGCCCTTGGCGTAGGACAGCGCCAGGGCGAGCGCCTGACCGGACGCGTCCTGCTCGACCGCGACCAGACACGGTACGCCGCGACCGGCCGCGAACTGCCGGCGCACCAGGTGGCCCGGTCCCTTGGGCGCCACCATCGCCACGTCCACACCGACGGGTGGGGAGATCAGGCCGTAGCGGATGTTGAAGCCGTGGCCGAAGAACAGCGCGTCGCCGTCGCCCAGGTGCGGCTCGATGGACTCGGCGTAGATCTTGCGTTGCGCCGTGTCCGGCGCGAGCACCATCACCAAGTCGGCCTCAGCGCTCGCCTCAGCCGGGGTCACCACCCGAAGGCCCTCGGCCTCGGCCTTCGCCCGGCTGGCCGAGGTCTCCGGCAGCCCGACCCGAACGTCGACGCCGGAGTCGCGCTGGGACAGAGCGTGGGCGTGGCCCTGACTGCCGTACCCGATCACGGCCACCCGCCGGGAGCGGATCAGGTCCAGGTCGGCGTCGGCGTCGTAGTAGATGTCGGCCATGACGGTGCGTACTCCGATCGATCAGAGGGTGGGGCGGTCGAGAGATGGTCGCTCAGGTGGGGCGATCAGGCGGAGCGCTCAGCGCTGCGCAGTGAGCGGTCGGTGATCGAGCGCGCGCCGCGGTTGAGCGCGACCAGACCGGACTGCACCAGCTCGCGGATGCCGAACGGCTCCAGCACCCGGATCAGCGCCGCCAGCTTGTCGGCCGTCCCGGTCGCCTCGATCGTGACCGCATCCACCGCGACGTCGACGACCTTGGCCCGGAACAGCCCGACCGTCTCCAGCACGTGGGACCGGGTCGCGGCATCGGCGCGCACCTTGACCAGCAGCAGCTCGCGCTGCACCGCCGCGGCCGGGTCCAACTCCACGATCTTGATGACATTCACCAGCTTGTTCAGCTGCTTGGTCACCTGCTCCAGCGGCTGATCCTCCACCGTCACGACGATGCTCATCCGGGAGATGTCGGCGTTCTCGGTGGGTCCCACGGCCAGCGAGTCGATGTTGAAGCCGCGTCGGCTGAACAGGCCGGCGACCCGGGCGAGCACGCCCGGCGTGTTCTCGACCAGGACGGACAGGGTGTGCCGACTCATGCCGGGCTCCCCGGGCCGCCGCTGTTGGCGGTGGTGTGCACGCCGGTTTCGGCCATGTCGTCGTCCCAGTCCGGCGCGAGATCGCGCGCCACCTTGATGTCGTCGTTGCTGGCGCCGGCCGCGACCATCGGCCACACCATCGCGTCCTGACCCACCACGAAGTCGATCACGACCGGGGCGTCGTTGATGGCCATCGCCTTCTCGATCACCGCGTCCACGCCTGCCGCGGTTTCGCAGCGCAGGCCTACGCAGCCCATCGCCTCGGCCAGCTTCACGAAGTCCGGGATCCGCTTGGAGTGCAGGTCGGTGTTGGAGTAGCGCCGGTCGTAGAACAGCGTCTGCCACTGCCGGACCATGCCCAGACTGCCATTGTTGATGATCGCGACCTTGATCGGGATGTTGTTCAGAGCGCAGGTAACCAGCTCCTGGTTGGTCATCTGGAAGCAGCCGTCGCCGTCGATCGCCCAGACCGTCGCGTCCGGCCGGCCGACCTTGGCGCCCATGGCAGCCGGCACCGCGTAGCCCATGGTGCCCAGGCCGCCGGAGTTGAGCCAGGTGTACGGCTTCTCGTAGGAGATGAACTGCGACGCCCACATCTGGTGCTGGCCGACGCCCGCGACGTACACCGCATCCGGTCCAGCGATCCTGCCGAGCCGCTCGATGGCGTACTGAGGCGCGAGCGACCCATCCGGAGGCTCCTCGTAGCCGAGCGGGTACGTCTCCCGCCAAGAGTGGCACTGCTTCCACCAGCCGGTGAGGTCGGCCCGGTGGCCAGCCGCGTACTCGGCCCGGACGGCCACGATCAGGTCGGTGATGACCTCGCGGCAGTCTCCGACGATCGGCACGTCCGCCGTGCGGTTCTTGGAGATCTCGGCCGGGTCGACATCGGCGTGGATGACCGTGGCGTACGGCGCGAAGGTGGTCAGCTTCCCGGTGACCCGGTCGTCGAACCGGGCGCCGAGGGCAATGATCAGGTCGCACTTCTGGAAGGCGGTGACGGCGGCGACGGTGCCGTGCATGCCCGGCATCCCGAGGTGCTGCGGGTGACTGTCGGGGAAGGCGCCCCGGGCCATCAGCGTGGTCACCACCGGGATGCCGGTGAGCTCGGCCAGCACCGCCAGCTCGGCGGAGGCCCTCGCCCTGATCACGCCGCCGCCGACGTAGAGCACCGGCCGCCGGGCGGTCGCGATCAGCCGGGCCGCCTCGCGCACCTGGCGGGCGTGCGGGCGCAGCGTCGGGCGGTAGCCGGGCAGGTGTATCCGCGGCGGCCAGTCGAAGCAGGTAGCCGCCTGCAGCACGTCCTTGGGGATGTCGACCAGCACCGGGCCGGGCCGACCGGTGCCGGCGATGTGAAAGGCCTCGGCAATCGCCCGCGGGATGTCCGCGGGGTCGGTGAGCAGGTAGCTGTGCTTGGTGACCGGCATCGTGATGCCGCGGATGTCCGCCTCCTGGAAGGCGTCGGTGCCGATCACGCCGCGCGAGACCTGGCCGGTGACCGCCACGATCGGCACCGAGTCCATATAGGCGTCGGTGATCGGGGTGACCAGGTTGGTGGCTCCGGGACCGGAGGTGGCCATGCAGACGCCGACCTTGCCGGTGGCCGCGGCGTACCCGGTGGCGGCGTGCCCGGCGCCCTGCTCGTGGCGCACCAGGATGTGACGCAGCGCGGTGGAGTCGAACAGCGGGTCGTACGCCGGCAGTATCGTCCCGCCCGGAATGCCGAAGACCACCTCGGCCCCGACGCTCTCGAGTGAGCGGACGAGCGACTGTGCTCCGGTTACCTGGTCTGTCACGGGTTCCTCAGTTGGGTTGACTTTCGGCTGACGGGCCGATCGGGCGGTCGAGACGTGCGAACGAGCAGTGCGAACAAGAAAAAACCCCTCGTGCCAGGCACGGAGGGGTGAGCGCGACAGCCGAAGGCTGGAGCGCTAGCTGAGTACGACGAGCTGGCGCGGCTGCATGACGTCATGATCTCGGATCGGCGGGGGTTTCGTCAAGTCCGGGCAGCGCCACTTGCTCCCCGCGGCCAACCGCGACCCCGGCCACCAGGTACTGCATACCGCGCGCGGGTGTGAGAGCGTCAGTTGTCGGATCCCGCCGCGGCGGGGAGCGGCGCCCGCCCCGACCTTCGCAGTGGAGCCGCATTGATCGACAAGACGACGTTGCTGGAAGCGCACGTGCGGTTCGAGCTCAACCGGTGGGACGACCGCGGGCTCGCCAAGGCCGTAGAGTCCGAGGTTGCCGCGTTGGCTGCCTGGCTCGGATCGCTGACGCTCGTCCAGGTGGCGACCCCCCAGCAGGTGTCCGACTGGATCCAGCGCTACGCCGTCGAAATGCCGCTCACCGACGAACTCGTGCAGATCATCGACGATGGCGTCCGCGGCGTGTACGCGGCGCTGCTGCAGGAGGAGATCAGCCTTCGCGAGCTGGTGCCGCGGACGAACTACGCGCAGTTCATCGAAGCCGTGCTGCGGATGCCGGACGTGCGGCAGACGATCACCGCCCAGGTCACGAGCAGCTCCATCTACTCCGGCCTCGTCTCCCACCTGCTCTACCGCGGCATCAAGAGCTTCGTGCTCAAGGAGAACGTGCTCGCCCGCCGGGTGCCCGGGGCGTCGTCATTGCTGCGACTGGGGCAGAGCGCGATGAGCTCCTCCGCCCCCGGCCTGGAGAAGGGCATCGACAAACAGCTCCTCGCCTTCATCAACGCCAACATCCAGGAGACCACGCGCGAGAGCTACCACTACCTCCAGGACGTGCTCGACGACGCGAACGTGTGGAAAGCCGCCGACGAGGTCTGGGCGACGCGCTTCGGCGAGACCGTGGCGGACAACGTGGGGCTGCTGGACGGCGATTCCCTCGACGAGCTGGTAGTGGCCGGCCGCAACGTCTGGCTGCACCTGCGCCAGACGCCGTTCTTCCACCGCATGACGGCCGTAGTGGTGGCGGACTTCTTCGCCCGGCACGGCACCCAGACGGTGACCGCGACGCTGGCCGACCTCGGTCTGCGCATGGACGGCGTGGTCGCCGAGGTGACCGCCGCCGTCACGCCCCTGCTGGTCCAGGCGCGCGAGGACGGCTTCCTGGAGAAACACATCCGCGGCCGGCTGGACGCGTTCTACTCGGCGTACTTCGCCGACAGCGGCGCCCAGACCACGACCCGAAAGCGCGCTCCGGCCAAGGCCCCGGCCCGCAGGCCGGCCCGCGCCCCGGCCCGCACCCCGGCTCGGCCGAAACGTGCGGGCGGCTCGACTCCTCCTGAGCAGCCCCCTGAACGGGCCTCTTGACCAGGCCCCCAAGCAACCCCGGTCAGCGCAACCCGCGGACGTCAGTCGCAGACGGCGCCCTGCGCCGCCGATCCCACCAGCCTGGCGTACTTGCCCAGAACGCCGGTCTCGTAGCGCGGTGGCAGCGGCTTCCAGCCGGCCCGGCGCCGGTCCAGCTCGGCGGCATCGACGAGCAGGTCGAGCCGGCGCCCCGGCACGTCGAGCCGGATCCGGTCACCATCTTCAACTAAGGCGATCGGTCCGCCAGCCGTGGCTTCCGGCGCGATGTGACCCACGCACAGGCCGTAGGTCGCACCGGAGAACCGCCCGTCGGTCAGCAGCACCACGTCCGAGCCGAGTCCGGCCCCCTTGATCGCCCCGGTCACCGCCAGCATCTCGCGCATACCGGGACCGCCGCGGGGTCCTTCGTACCGGATGACGACGACGTCGCCGGCGCGCATCCGACCGGACGTCACGGCCTCCATTGCCCCCGGCTCGCCGTCGAAGACCCGAGCGGTGCCCTCGACCCGCAGCGAGTCCATGCCGGCGGTCTTGGCCACCGCGCCGTCCGGCGCGAGCGACCCGCGCAGAACCGTCAACCCGCCGGTGCGGTGGATCGGGTCGGCCATGGCATGGATGATCTTGCCGTCAGGGTCGGGTGGGGCGATGTCGACCAGGTTCTCGGCGACGGTCTGACCGGTCACGGTCAGGGCGTCCCCGTGCAGCAGACCGGCGTCGAGCAAGGCCTTCATCACCACCGGTACGCCGCCGATGCGGTCGATGTCGTTCATGACGTACCGGCCGAACGGCTTGACGTCGGCCAGGTGCGGCACCCGGTCGCCGATCCGGTTGAAGTCGTCGATGTCGAGGTCCACCCGCGCCTCGTGCGCGATGGCGAGCAGGTGCAGCACCGCGTTGGTCGACCCGCCGAGGGCCATCACCACCGCGATGGCGTTCTCGAACGCCTGCTCGGTCAGGATCGCCCGGGCGGTGATCCCCTGGTCGAGCAGCGCGACCACCGCTTCGCCGGAGTTCTCGGCGTACGTCGCTCGGCGGACGTCCGGGGCCGCCGGTGAGGCACTGCCGGGCAGCGACATGCCCAGCGCCTCCGCCGCGCTGGCCATCGTGTTGGCGGTGAACATGCCGCCGCAGGAGCCCTCACTCGGGCAGGCGTGCCGCTCGATCTCGTCCAGCTGCTCGCGGCTGATCCGCCCCAGGGCACAGGCACCCACCCCCTCGAAGGCATCCTGGATCGTGATGTCACGATCGTCCAACCGGCCGGGCAGGATCGATCCGCCGTAGAGGAAGACGGCCGGCAGGTCGAGCCGCGCGGCCGCCATCAGCATGCCCGGCAGCGACTTGTCGCACCCGGCGAGCAGGACCATGGCGTCCATCCGCTCGGCGTGCATGACAGTTTCGACCGAGTCGGCGATGACCTCGCGGGAGACCAGCGAGGCGTGCATCCCCTCGTGCCCCATAGCGATGCCGTCGGAGACGGCAATGGTGGTGAACTCCAGCGGGAAGGCACCAGCGGTACGGACGCCGTCCTTGGCGTGCTGAGCCAGCCGGCCCAGCGGCAGGTTGCATGGGGTGACCTCGTTCCAGGAACTGGCCACGCCGACCTGCGCCTTGTCCCAGTCAGCGTCGGTCATGCCGACCGCGCGCAGCATCGCTCGGGCCGGGGCTCGCTCGTAGCCATCCGTCACGTCGCGGCTGCGCAACTTGCGATCGTGGCTCTCGGTCATGGGCACCTCGCTGCCGACGGGACCGGGGATCGTGCGCATGCTACGGCTGCGCAACCCGGCGACGGCTGCCGCCGTAGCGGAGCATCGGCGTGGGGGAAATGGGCGCCGGGCGGGCATGGCCTCAGTACCCCTCCGTGACGACGTTCGCCAGCGGCTCGCTGGCGACGTAGCGCTCCAGCTGGGCTCGCACCAGCCGGTACCCCCGCGGCAGCACGCCCCCCACCGCGCCGGCGACGTGCGGCGTGAGCAGCAGGCCGGGTGCCGACCACAGCGGGTGGCCGACCGGCAACGGCTCCGGGTCGGTCACGTCGAGGGCGGCGCGCAGTCGACCGCTGGTGAGCTCGGCCAGCAGTGCATCGGTCACAACGCTGGGGCCTCGGCCAGCGTTGACCAGCAACGCCCCCGTGCGCATCCGGGCCAGGAAGTCGGCGTCGACCAGCCCGCGGGTCGCCGCCGTCAACGGCAGGATGAGCACCACCGCATTCGCCCGTGGCAGCAGCTCCGGCAGGGCTGCCACGTCGGCGACGCCCGCCTCAGGCCGCGACCGGCGGGCCACCCGGAGCAGCTCGACTCCGAAGGGCTGCAGCCGGGCCTCGATCGCGGCGCCGATGGACCCGTAGCCGACGATCAGGACCGTCTTGTCGGCGAGCTCGTCGGTGGCGCCGGCGTCCCAGCGACCCGCATGCTGCGCCAGCACGAAGCGCGGCAGCTCGCGGTAGTGCGCCAGCAGCACCGCCAGCACCCACTCGGCGGTCGAGGAGTCGTGCACGCCGCGCGCATCGCAGAGCGTGACGCCGGCCGGGATGCGGTCCACCAGCGCCTCCACGCCAGCGGTGAGGGTCTGCACCACCCGCAGCGCCGGCAGTCGATCGAGGACGTCGAGCGCCTCCCCCCCAGCGTGGATGGCCGGCACCCAGAACTCGACCTCCGCCGCGCCCGCCGGCAGCTCGCCGCGGCCGGAGAAGGTGTCGATGACCACCCCGTCGGGCGCCCCACCGAGCCGCTCGACGGCGTCGCGGTGCGGCAGCAGCGCCCGCACCGGGCCGCGGCCGGTCATGCCGCACCCGGGCGGCAAGCGTGCACCCAGGCCGGGAAATCCCAGGTCCGCGTCTCGACGATGGCACCCGCCGACGTACCGGCGACTCGCGGGAAGGAGTAGCCCGCCTCGACCAGCCGCATGACCGCGCCGACATGGCGCACCCCCTTGACGCCGCCCCCCTCCAGCCCGAGGTCGGTCAGCAACGGCGGCGGGGGGGCAGAAGGTTCGGTCGGATGCATACGCGGACCTTAGGGCGCCCGACCGACGACATCCGCCGAGGGCCGGCCGGCCCATCGAACTACGCTGCCGGACGGTGCACCGACCGCTGGGCGGACTGGGCCCGAGCCGAGTCGGTGGCCTGGACCGGCCAGAGCCTGTCGATCTGGGCGTTCAGCTCGGCGCCGAGCAGAACGGCGAGCGCGGTCACGTAGAGCCACAGCAGCACGGCCATCGGAGCCGCCACCGCGGCGTACGTCGAGTTGTGCCGCAGCGCCAGTTCGAAGTACCAGCGCAGGCCGACGCTGCCAGCCAGCCAGAGCCCCATCGCCAACATGGCGCCGGGGATGTCCCGGTGCCACGGGGTGCGCACCGGCACGCTGAGGTGGTACAGCGTCGCAATCAACGCCACGGACACCAGGACGACGAACGGCCAGTACGCCGCGTGCATCACGGTGACCACATGCGCCCGGACGGCGACCGGAGTGATCCGGCTCAGGGCGCTGGGGCCGAGCACGAGCGCGGGCAGCAGCACGACGCCGACCAGCACCGCGGCCAGATAGAGCCCGAAAGCGAGCAACCGGCTGCGCACCGCCGAACGGCGATCCCGCAGGTCGTAAGCGATCGTGATGGTGTTGACGTAGGTGGCCATCGCGGTGGAGCCCGTCCACAGCGAGATCAGGAAGCCGACGGAGACGACATCAGCTCGGCCGCCATGTAGCACCTGGGCAACCGTGGGCCGAACGATGTTGCTGACCGCGGACGGCGTGAGCAGCCGGGCGGACCCGCGCAGGATGCTGGTCTGCACCGCCTCGATGGCCGCGGGGTCGTAGAGCCCGGCGACGTACCCGACTGTGCCCAGCACTCCCAACATCAACGGCGCCAGGGACACCAGCGCCCAGAAGCCGGCCTCGGCGGCCAGCCCCAGCACCCGGTCCGACCACGCCTTGACCACGACGCTCCGGAACAGCAGCACCAGGCCACGAGGGCTCAGCGGTCGCGGCCGGGACGCGGCGGCCCGCAAGGGCCTGCTGGTAGCGGCGACCACCCCTTCACGGTACGGGCATCGGTGGACCAGCCCCGGGCACCGGCTCCGAAACGCCCTCCGGCGCTACCCCCCGCCGTCAAGGCGCTCGAGGATCAGCTGCCGGACGACGGCCGCGTTGGCTTGCCCGTTCGTCGCCTTCATCACCGCACCGACGAGTGCCCCCGCTGCCGCCACTTTGCCCGCGCGCACCTTGGCGGCAACGGCCGGCTGACCGTCGATGGCGGCATCCACGGCGGCGCCGAGCTCGTCGGTGTCGCTGACCGCCTGCAACCCGCGGGTTGCGACCACGTCGTCCGGATCGCCTTCCCCCGCCAGCACCCCGTCGATCACCTGGCGGGCCAGCGTAGCTGTCAGAATCCCGGCCGCCACCAAGACGATCACGCGCGCCACCTGCGCCGGCGTGATCGCGAGCTCGGCCGGATCGTCGAGGCCCGCCTCGTTGGCCTTCTGCAGCAGGTAGCCGAGCCAGAAGTTGCGCGCCTCCGCTGCCGGGGCGCCGGCGGCGGCGGTGTCGGCCACCAGGCCAAGCACGCCGGCGTTGCCCATGGCCGCGAGCTCGGCGGCGGAGGCCCCGAGCTCGTCGGCCAGCCGGCGACGACGGGCGGCCGGAAGCTCGGGCAAACCCGCGCGCAACTGCTCCACCCATTCGCGTGTCGGCGCCAGCGGTACCAGATCCGGCTCGGGGAAGTACCGGTAGTCCTCGGCCTGCTCCTTGCTGCGCCCGGCACTCGTCGTACCGGAGTCCTCGTGCCAGTGCCGAGTCTCCTGGACGATCCGGCGACCGGCGTCGAGCAGACCTGCCTGACGCTCAATCTCGGAGCGAACGGCCCGCTCCACCGAGCGCAGCGAGTTCACGTTCTTGGTCTCGGTCCGAGTCCCGTACGCCGTCGCGCCGACCGGCATCAGCGAGGTGTTGACGTCGCAGCGCAGCGACCCCTGCTCCATCCGGACGTCGGAGACGCCCAGCGTGCGCAGCAGCTCGCGCAGCTCGGTGACGTAGGCCCGGGCCACCTCGGGCGCGGCGGCGCCGGTGCCGGCGACCGGCTTGGTGACGATCTCGACCAGCGGGATGCCGGCCCGGTTGTAGTCGACCAGGGAATGGGTGGCGCCGTGGATGCGCCCGGTGGCCCCGCCGACGTGCAGCGTCTTGCCGGTGTCCTCCTCCAGGTGCACCCGCTCGATCTCCACCCGGAAGGCTTCGCCGGCTACCACGACGTCGAGGTGGCCGTCGGTGCACAGCGGCTCGTCGTACTGGCTGATCTGAAAGTCCTTGGGCATGTCCGGGTAGAAGTAGTTCTTGCGCGCGAACCGGCACCACGGCGCAATCTCGCACTGCAGCGCCAACCCGATCATGACGGTGAACCGGATAGCGGTTTCGTTGGTGACCGGCAGCGACCCCGGCAGCCCTAAGCAGGTCGGGCACACATGGGTGTTCGGCGGCGCGCCGAACTTCGTCGAGCAGCCGCAGAACATCTTCGACGCGGTTCCCAGCTCGACGTGGGTCTCCAGGCCGAGCACCGGTGCGTAGCGGGCCATGGCGTCGGCGAACGTCACGGTGGCTGCTGCGGTCGGTACGGCGGTCAAAGCGGTGGCCCCTTGGTCGCCAGCGGGCCGCCCCACTGCTCGACGTACGCCGCCTCCAGCGCGCCACCGACCCGATAGAGCCGGTCATCGGCCAGCGCCGGCGCCATGATCTGCAGCCCGACCGGCAGTCCGTCGGCCGGGGACACCCCGCAGGGCAGCGACATGGCGGCGCCACCGTCGAGGTTGGCCGGGATGGTGGCTAAGTCGGCGAGGTACATGGCCAGGGGGTCATCGACCCGCTCGCCGAGTCGGAAGGCGGTGGTGGGCGTGGTCGGGGAGACCAGGACGTCGACCTGCTCGTACGCCGCGGCGAAGTCCCGGCTGATCAGCGTGCGGACCTTCTGCGCCTGCCCGTAGTAGGCGTCGTAGTACCCGCTGGACAGCGCGTAGGTGCCCAGGATGATGCGCCGCTTGACCTCCGCGCCGAAGCCGGCCGCCCGGGTGGCCGACATCACCTCCTCGACCCCGGCAACCCCGTCGTCGCCGACCCGCAGGCCGTAGCGCATGGCGTCGAACCGGGCCAGGTTAGACGAGCACTCACTGGGGGCGATCAGGTAGTACGCCGGCAGCGCGTAGCCGAAGTGCGGGCAGGAGACCTCGACCACGGTGGCGCCCAGGCGGCCGAGCAGGTCCACGGCCTCGCGGAACCGCTGCTCGACGCCGGACTGGTAGCCCTCGCCGGCCAACTCGCGAACCACGCCGACCCGCATCCCGGCCACGTCGTGCCGGCGCGCGGCCGCGACCACTGGCGGCACCGGCGCGTCGATCGACGTCGAGTCCAGCGGGTCGTGGCCGGCGATCACGGCGTGCAGCAGGGCCGCGTCCTCCACCGTGCGGGCAAACGGTCCGGCCTGGTCCAGGCTGGAAGAAAAGGCAATCAGCCCGTAGCGACTCACCCCGCCGTACGTCGGCTTGACCCCGACCAGGCCACAGAGCGCGGCTGGCTGGCGGATCGAGCCCCCCGTGTCGGTCCCGACCGCCAGTGGCGCCTCGAAGGCAGCAACCGCGGCTGCCGAGCCGCCGGAGGAGCCGCCCGGGACTCGGTCCAGGTCCCAGGGGTTGTGGGTCGGGTGGTAGGCGGAGTTCTCGGTCGACGAGCCCATCGCGAACTCGTCCATGTTGGTCTTGCCCAGAATGACGACGCCGCCGGCGCGGAGTCGGGCGACGACGGTCGCGTCGTACGGCGGCCGCCAGCCTTCGAGGATCTTGGACCCGGCGGTGGTCGGGACGCCGCGCTGGGTCAGCACGTCCTTGCAGGCCAGCGGTACGCCGGCCAGCGGTCCCAGCGCCTCGCCCCGCGCCCGCCGGTCGTCGACGTCGCGGGCGCCGGCCAGCGCCCCGTCGGCGTCGACGTGCAGGAAGGCCCCGACCCGGTCGTCGATCGTGGCGATCCGGTCCAGGTGGGCCGTGGTGGCCTCGGCGGCAGAGACCTCGCCGGCCGCCAGCGCCGCGGCCAGTTCGGAAGCGGTCAGCCGAGTGAGGCCCGCGGTAGCGGTGGTCACAGTTCCTCGTCCAGGATCCGGGGCACGCGGAAGCGGTCGTCCTCGGCCGCCGGGGCGCCGGCGAGTGCCTCGGCGGGGGTCAGCGACGGGCGAACCTCGTCCGGACGGAACACGTTGGTCATTGGGACCGAGTGCGAGGTCGGCGGGATGTCGGCGGCGGCCACCTCGCCGACCCGGGCGACGGCGGCCAAAATCACGTCCAGCTGACCGGCCAGGTGATCAAGCTCGTCGTCGGCCATCGCGATCCGGGCCAGCCTGGCCAGGTGGGCGACCTCACCGCGGGTGATGGCGCCCGGCGAGCCGGCGGCGTCAGGCATGGTGAACAGCGCTCCGGCGTACTTGGG
>JADGOU010000048.1 GCA_017882835.1 Frankiaceae bacterium
CGGCTTGGCCGGGTGCCGATAGCACCGGCCCCTTCACAGTCACGACCTGACATCGCAGGCCTCCTCGTCATCGAACGCACGTTCGGATCCAGACGATGCGATGTATACCGTGAGCGGCCGACAAAAAGCCGGCGTTGCCGGCGTGTCGTTCGAACGCATGTTTGAAACCGTCGGTGCGGCGGACTAACGTCGCGGACATGTCGGCAACGGCCGCCGACGTGCCAACGACCCACCAAGCCACGGCGGTAGGCGCGGGACGTCAGGACGGACTGCAGGACGGACTGAAGGAGATGCGGTGACCAGTACGGGGAGAAGTCGCGGGACTCAGCCTGGCGGAGATGGACCGGACGCATCGAGTCGGGGTGTCCCCGACCCGCAGGTCCACTCGTCGGTACACGAGTTCCCCGATCCACCCGCTGAACCGGCAGACCTCACCCCGCGCCAGCAGAAGGTGCTTGAAGTCATCCGCGAGGCCGTCCGCCGGCGTGGCTATCCGCCGAGCATCCGTGAGATCGGTGAAGCCGTGGGGCTGACCAGCACGAGCAGTGTGGCCCACCAGTTGGCGGCGCTGCAGCGCAAGGGCTTGCTATGGCGCGATCCAAACCGGCCGCGGGCGGTCGAAGTGCGCTCCGTCGGCGAGCTGCGTCGCAGCCGGCAGTCGGCACCCCGGGACAGCGACGACGGCAATGATTCATTCGCGGGGGCTGCCGAGGCAGGTGCGACCCCGCCGGCGGCCGGTCGCCGACGGCGCCGGGCGCCGGCGGCTGCGGGACGCATCACCGGGGCCGACGGAGGACCGAGCGAGCTCGGGGTGGAGGAGCGTCCCGCGCCTGCCTACGTGCCGGTGATCGGCCGGATCGCCGCCGGCGGTCCCATCCTCGCCGAGCAGTCGGTGGAGGGGGTGTTCCCGCTGCCGCGGGAGCTGGTTGGCGAAGGCACCTTGTTCCTGCTGCGAGTCGTCGGCGACTCCATGGTCGACGCTGCCATCACCGATGGCGACTGGGTGGTGGTCCGGCAGCAGCCGGTCGCGGACAGCGGCGATATCGTCGCCGCCATGATCGACGGGGAGGCAACCGTCAAGACCCTGCGCCGCCGCGACGGGCGAGTGTGGCTGATGCCGAGTAACCCGGCGTACGAGCCCATTGCGGGGGACGAGGCGACGATCCTCGGGCGAGTCGTAACGGTCCTTCGTCGGCTGTGACTGGCTTCGGGTGCTCGGTGAGTGCCAACCGCGTCGTCATTGCCCGGCGGTCGGTGGCCGGTCCGCGGCCGGATGCGCCACTGGCGCACCCTCGCCGCCTTCGGTCGACCCGGTCGCCAGCAGCGAGTCGAACAGCTGCCGGTAGTGCAACATCGCCTGCCGAAGCTGCTCGGTGGTCGCGGTCCGCTCGTCGTTAAGCCGGGAGATCTCGTGCGCCGCCCGATAGTGGTCCAACACGGTGGCATGGTCCACGGACAGCTCGCCGAGGCGCCGGTCAAACTCTCCAGTGATCGGGTAGCCGCGTTCGTCCATGACCAGCGACACCAGCTTGTCGGCGTCGGAGACGGCTTTGTTGGGCTGCTCCACGAAGTGCTCCTGAACTCGCCGCCAACTGGTGAGGTACCGCTGGACGGTCGCTGCATCGAGCGGGTGCAGATCGAGCTGGGCATGCCGCCGCTCCCGTTCGGCAAGCTCCTCCTCGGCGCGGCGGCGGCTACCCCTGTCGGCGACTGCCCGGTCGTACTCTGGGCCGAACCGCTCTTGCAGGTGCGCCCGGCGCGCTTGCCGCTGCCGCTGCGTTCGGGCCAGCACCACGCCGACAACCACGAGCAGCGCCATCACGACAAGCACCAGGATGGTGGTCTTCACGAGACGCGCTCCCTTCAGCGGGCGGCTCCCACTGCGTCCGTCGGCAGCAACGTCCCCACCCCATCCGCTCGGAAACAGCCGCGATCACGCCAACGACCAACCAACCAAGGAGTCACCGGCCGGGCGGCCTGGCTTTCCTCAGCTCGTGGCCGGCCCCACCTGGTACGCCGCCAGCTCCGCGGCCAGCCCGGCATCGACCCGAGCATGCAGCCGGGTGCCGGCAGCCGTGTGCCCCTCGGCGAGGATCTCACCGTCGCGGTGCACCCGCGCAACGAGTCCGCCATGGGTGAACGGCACGAGGACCTCGACCTCCACCGCGGGTCTCGGCAGCTCGCGCTCCAAGCTACCCAGAAGATCAGGCAGCCCGGAGCCGGTGCGGGCGGACACCCACACCCCGTGCCGCTCCTGCCGCTGCAACCGGCCGAGGACCAGCGGGTCGGCAGCGTCGACCTTGTTCACCACTACGATCTCCGGGATGCCGGCGGCGCCGATGTCGGCGAAAACCGCCCGGACGGCGGCAATCTGCGACTCGGGGTCTGGGTGCGAGCCGTCCACGACGTGCAGGATCAGGTCGGCGGCGGCTACCTCCTCCAGCGTGGATCTGAAGGCGTCGACCAGCTGGTGCGGCAGATGCCGGACGAATCCCACCGTATCGGTCAGGGTGTAGAGCCGGCCGTCTGCCGTGCTGGCCCGTCGTACCGTCGGGTCGAGGGTGGCGAACAAGGCGTCCTCCACCAGAACGCCGGCCCCGGTCAGCCGGTTGAGCAGCG
The DNA here is from genome assembly GCA_017882835.1 of Frankiaceae bacterium. GTDB lineage: Bacteria > Actinomycetota > Actinomycetes > JADGOU01 > JADGOU01 > JADGOU01. Next base: position 2,620 of record JADGOU010000048.1, read on the forward strand.
AAGACTTGCCGGCGTTGGTGTAGCCGGCGATGGCCACCGACGGCACGGCGTGGCGAGTGCGCTCTTGGCGCTTCGTGGCCCGCGCCGTCGACATCTCCTTGATGTCGCGCCGCAGCTTCGCCATCCGGGCATGGATCCGCCGGCGGTCCGTCTCGATCTTCGTCTCGCCCGGACCTCGAGTGCCGATGCCCCCGCCGCCGGCGACCCGGCCACCGGCCTGGCGGGACAGCGACTCCCCCCAACCGCGCAGCCGCGGCAGCAGGTAGGACATCTGCGCCAGCTCGACCTGCGCCTTGCCCTCCTTGCTGCGGGCGTGCTGGGCGAAGATGTCGAGAATCAACGCCGTCCGGTCGATGACCTTGACCTGGACGATGTTTTCCAGTTGACGCAGCTGGCCCGGAGTCAGCTCCCCGTCGCAGATGACGGTGTCCGCCCCCATGGCCACGACGATCTCCCGCAGTTCGCGGGCCTTGCCCGAGCCGACGTAGGTCGCCGGGTCCGGCTTGCTCCGGCGTTGCACTACTCCGTCCAGCACCTGGGAGCCGGCCGTCTCCGCCAGTGCCTTGAGCTCGACCATGGAGTTTTCAGCGTCGGCCGCGCTGCCCTCCGTCCACACCCCGATCAAGACGACCCGCTCGAGGCGGAGCTGGCGGTACTCGACCTCGGTGACGTCGGCCAGCTCGGTCGCCAGCCCGGCGACCCGACGCAGCGCCTGGCGATCGGCCAGATCGAGTCCTTCGCCGTCGAGCTCGAAGCGCATCGGCTCGACGTCCGCCATCGCGTCGACGCCGACGTCCGCGAGGGGTGGCAACTGCGAGGTAGCGCCACTTACGGCCGAGCGTGCCGGGTTGGATGTCACGGGAACGGCGGCTGTTGGGTTCGTCATCGGTTCCTCAACGCCGGGGGCGGGTCGGCTCATCCCGTCGATCGTGGCAGCCATGGCGGAAATGCGCACTCGACTTACGGTGCCGGCACCGCCGCCAGCCACCGCGCATCGAGGACGCCGCTGGCAACCAGCACCGCCGGGCCGGCCAGATGCACCGACCCGTTCGGTGTCTGGCGCACGCGCAGGTCACCCCCGGGTACGCGCACGTCGTACGCCGCGGGCCCGCCGCCGCCCCACCAGCGCGCGGCCGCGAAGGCGGCCGCAGCCGCGCCCGTCCCACAGGACCGGGTCTCCCCGGACCCGCGCTCGTACACCCGCATCTCGATCCGGCTGCGCCCGGCGTCGGCCACGAACTCCACGTTCGTGCCCTCGGGAAAGGCCTCGGCGGGACTGACCGTAGGCGCCTGCCGCAGGTCGCCGGCGTCGGCGACCGCCGGCACCGCCACGACGACGTGCGGGTTCCCCATGGACACCGCCAGCGCGGAGCGCGACCAGCCGGCCACCGCGACGGTCAGGCCGGGCACGTCCTGCAGTTCTGGGCGGCCCATATCCACCGAGATGTCGCCAACGGCGGGAACGTGAACGGCCCGGACGCCCCCGCGGGTCACCAGCTGCAGCGGCCCTGCGGCGGCGAGGCCGGCGTCGATGAGGTAACGGGCGTAAACCCGTACCCCGTTACCGCACATCTCTGCCAGGCTGCCGTCGGCGTTGCGGTAGTCCATGAACCACGGCGCCGTGTCCGCGAGCTGGGCGACCTCAGCGACGTGGCGGCTGGGCACCACGCGCAACACGCCATCGCCGCCGATCCCGCCCCGGCGGTCACACAGCGCCCGCACCAAGGATTCGGTCAGCTCCAGCGTGCCGTCCGGATCGGGCAGCAGCACGAAATCGTTCTCGGTGCCATGTCCCTTGAAGAACCGCAGCCCCTCGGCGAAGTGAGGTCCCTTAAGGAAAGACAGCCCCTCGGCGAAGCGCAGCGCATCGGGCTCGGACATCTGATCAGCGTACGGGTCGAGGCACCGATGCGACCGATGCGACCGATGCGACCGACGCCGCCTCCGCCAGCAGGTCGGCGCGCCCGAAGGACTGGCCGCTGCCGAGCCAGTGCACCCGGGGATCCCGGTGAAACCACGCCCGCTGACGGCGGGCGAGCCGGCGCGTCGCCGTGGCGGTCTCCATCCGGGCGGCGGCGGCTGTCAGCTGGCCGTCGAGCAACCGCAGGACCTGCGCATAACCGAGGGCGCGACTGGCGGTCACTCCGGTGCGCAGCCCGCGGCCGAGCAGGCCGGTCACCTCCTCGACCAGGCCCTGCTGCCACATCCGCCGGACCCGGTCGCCGATCCGTTCGTCGAGCTCGTCGGCCTCGACGTCGATGCCGAGTCGGACGGTTTCGTAGTACCCCGAGCCGACGTTGTCCGGGTACGGCGGCAACCGCGCCATGAACGGACCACCGGAGAGCTCCACCACCTCGAGCGCGCGCACGATGCGACGGCCGTTCGTCGCCAAGATGGCCGCGGCCGCGGCCGGGTCGCGCTGGGCCAGCCGAGCGTGCAGACGCAGCGGACCCGCCGCGGCGAGCTCGGCCTCCAGCCGCGCGCGCACCGCCGGGTCGGTGCCGGGGAAGCGCAGCTCATCGAGCACCGCCCGGACGTACAGCCCGGACCCCCCCACCAGGACTGGCGTCCGGCCCCGCGCGAGCAGCGCGTCCACCGCCAAGCGAGCCAGCTCCTGGTACGCCGCCACGCTGGCCGTCTCGGTGACGTCCCACACGTCCAGCAGGTGATGCGGGACACCTATTCGCTGCGACGGCGGCAGTTTCGCCGTACCGATGTCCATGCCCCGGTAGAGCTGCATGGAGTCGGCGTTGACCACCTCGCCACCGAGCTCGCGCGCCAGCGCCAGGCCGAGCGCGCTCTTCCCGGCGGCCGTCGGCCCCACCACGGCGATCACCCGGCCGGGTCGGCCCGGCGGCGCCGGCCCGGTCGGCGGGACGGCCGGGGCGCCGGTCAGCGCGGGGTGCCGACGCCCGGCAGACCGAGCAGCGTCAGCGGCCGGGTGGCGGCGGGAACGGTGGTGGACGGGTCGGCCAGGCTCTTCTGCCGCGCCGCCCAAGCGTCGCCAGCCCGGGTGCGGCGCACCGCCAGCGCGGGGCCGTCGGCGACCAGGTGGTGCGGCGCGGCGTAGGTGACCTCGACGGTGACCACGTCCCCCGGCCGCACGCCCGGACCGACAATCGGATCGACGCCCGGATCGACAACTGGATCGGTGACCGAATCGGTGACGAAGTGCACCAGCCGGTTGTCGGGCGCCCGTCCGCTGCGCCGAGCGGTGGTGGCGTCCTTGCGGCCCTCCCCCTCGGCGACCAGGACGTCGAGTCGGCGACCGACCTGGCGGCGGTTCTCCGCCAGGGCAGTCTCCTCGACCAGGGCCACCAGCCGGCCGTACCGCTCCTGCACGACCTCCTTGGGCACCTGCTCGGCCATCGTGGCCGCCGGCGTACCCGGGCGCTTCGAGTACTGAAAGGTAAAGGCGCCGGCGAACCGGGCCTCCCGGACGACGTGCAGCGTCGCGGCGAAGTCCGTTTCGGTCTCGCCGGGAAAACCGATGATGATGTCGGTGGTGATCGCGGCGTCGGGCAGCGCCGCCCGGACCCGGTCCAGGATGCCGAGGTAGCGTTCCTGCCGGTAGGACCGGCGCATCCGGCGCAGCACCTCGTCGGAGCCCGACTGCAGCGGCATGTGCAGCGACGGCATGACGGCCGAGGTCTCGGCCATGGCCGCGATCACGTCGTCGGTGAAGTCGCGTGGGTGCGGCGAGGTGAAGCGAATCCGCTCCAGCCCCTCCACCTGCCCGCAGGCCCGCAGCAGTGCGGCGAAGCCGCCCCGGTCGCCAAGCTCGCGCCCGTAGGAGTTGACGTTCTGCCCGAGCAGCGTGACCTCGAGCACCCCGTCGGCGACCAGCGTCCGGACCTCGCGCAGGATATCGGCGGGACGCCGGTCGCGCTCGCGGCCGCGCAGCGCCGGCACGATGCAGAACGTGCAGGTGTTGTCACAGCCGACCGAGATCGAGACCCAAGCGGCGTACGGCGAGTCGCGCCGCGTCGGCAGCGTGGACGGGAAGACCTCCAGCGCCTCCAGCAGCTCGACCTGGCTCTCCTGCTCCACCCGGGAGCGCTCCAGCAGCACCGGCAGGGCACCAAGGTTATGGGTGCCGAAGACGACGTCGACCCAGGGGGCTCGCCGGGTGATGACCTCGCGGTCCTTCTGGGCCAGACAGCCGCCGACGGCGATCTGCATCCCCGGATGCGCGTCCTTGACCGGACGCAGGTGCCCCAGGTTGCCATAGAGCCGGTTGTCGGCATTCTCGCGAACCGCACAGGTGTTGAACACCACCACCTCGGCGGTCTCGCCAGCGACCGCGCGCCGGTAGCCGGCAGCCTCCAAGGTGCCGGCCAGGCGTTCCGAGTCGTGCACGTTCATCTGACACCCGTAGGTGCGCACTTCATAGCTCCGACCGGCGCCGGCAGCTACGACCGCCACAGGTGGGGATACCGGCGGGGCGCCAGGACGTGCCGGACCCATAGCGACTACCTTACCCAGCCATGACGACCAGTACGGCGCGCGCGCCGGCCGGTGGCACCGACGGTGCCCTCGGCCGCCCGCTGGTCGTCCTGGAGAAGGTCAACAAGTCGTTCGGCCCGAACCAAGTGCTCTTCGACATCGACCTGACCGTGCACGCCGGCGAAGTCGTCGTCGTGATCGGGCCGTCGGGGTCGGGCAAGTCGACGGTGTGCCGCTGCATCAACCGACTGGAGACGATCGACAGCGGCCGGATCACCCTGGACGGCGTACCCCTGCCGGCCGAGGGCAAGGCACTGGCCAAGCTGCGGGCCGACGTCGGCATGGTCTTCCAGTCGTTCAACCTGTTCGCCCACAAGCGCGTCCTGGACAACGTCACGCTCGGACCGATCAAGGCGCGCGGGGTGCCGCGCAAGCAGGCCGAGCAGCGGGCTCGGGAGCTGCTGGACCGGGTTGGCATCGCCGCCAAGGCCGACAGCCACCCGGCCGAGCTCTCTGGCGGCCAGCAGCAGCGCGTCGCCATCGCTCGGGCGCTGGCCATGGATCCCAAGGTGATCATGTTCGACGAGCCGACCTCGGCGCTGGACCCTGAGATGATCAACGAAGTGCTCGACGTGATGACCGGGCTGGCCCACGAGGGCATGACGATGATCGTGGTGACGCACGAGATGGGCTTCGCCCGGTCGGCCGCGAACCGGGTGGTGTTCATGGACGATGGCCGGATCGTGGAGTCCAACAACCCCGATGCTTTCTTCTCCCACCCGGACACAGACCGGGCGCGGGACTTTCTGTCCAAGATCCTGCACCACTGAGCGGACGACCGAGACGGCCCGGGACGCGAGCTGGCTCGCGTCCCAACGAGAGGACTGACATGTTCAGACGACGGCTGTCGGTACTGGTGGCGACCGCCGCGCTGGCGATGGGCACCGCCGCCTGCGGCGGAGGCACCAGTAGCAGCGGCGGCGGCCTGGCGGCCAGCGCGAAGCCGGCGGGCTACGCCATGACCCAAGCGACGAACATCCCGGCCAGCCCAACGCTCGACGCGATCAAGAGCCGGGGGAAGATCGTCATCGGGACGAAGTTCGACCAGCCGCTGTTCGGCCTAAAGAATCCAGTGACCGGCAACATCGACGGCTTCGACGCCGAACTCTCCCGCCTTCTGGCCAAGCGCGTGCTCGGCGACGACAAGAAGATCGACTTCGTCGAGACCGTGTCGAAGAACCGCGAGGACTTCATCGAGCAGGGCAAGGTCGACGCCGTCATCGCGACGTACACGATCAACGACGCGCGTAAGCAGCGCGTGGGCTTCGCCGGGCCGTACTACCTGGCCGGCCAGGACATCATGGTGAAGAAGGACAACACCACGATCAAGAGCGTCACCGACCTCAACGGCAAGAAGGTGTCCTCGGTCCAGGGCTCCACGTCCGAGCAGAACATCAAGTCGAAGGCGCCGCAGGCGCAGGTGCTGCTGTTCGACACCTACACCACCGCCGGTGAGGCGCTGCGCGACGGCCGGGTCGACGCCGAGTCCACCGACAACGTGATCCTGCTCGGCCTGGTCGACAAGAACCCGGACGCGTTCAAGCTGGTCGGCGCGCCGTTCACTCAGGAGCCCTACGGCATCGGGCTGAAGAAGGCCGACACCGTCTTCCGGAACTTCGTCAACGACACGCTGGCCGAGGCGGAGAAGAACGGCGACTGGCAGAAGGCGTACGCCGCCACCGCCGGCAAGGTCGACCCGAAGCCGCCGACACCACCGGCGATCGACCGCTACTAGCTGCACCAAGCCCCGGAGGGCTGATGGGCGTCGTCTTCGGCCACCTCAGCGACTACGCGTCCGGATTCTGGTACACCGTCGCGCTGACGCTGGCGTCCTTCCTGGTGTCCCTGCTCGTCGGCATCGTCATCGCGACGATGCGGATCAGCCCGGCCGCGCCCGCCCGCGCGGCCGGGCTGTTCTATGTCGAGACCGTACGCAATACCCCGTTGCTGGTGCTGCTCTTCCTGTTCTTCTTCGGCCTCACCAAGGTCGGCCTGGCCTACTCGATCTTCGTCTCCGGCGTCATCGTGATCGGCGCCTACCACGGCGCGTTCGTCGCCGAGGCGCTGCGCTCAGGCGTCGGCGCGGTGTCGAAGGGTCAGGCGGAGGCGGCCCGCTCGATCGGACTCACCTTCAGCCAGTCGCTGCGCTACGTCGTGCTGCCGCAAGCGTTCCGCACCGTCGTACCGCCGATCGGCAACATCTTCATCGCGTTGACGAAGAACACCTCGCTGATCACGGTGATTGCCGGCGTCGACCTGACCAGCGCGGCCGACCGGCTGAACACGACCTACGCGCAGGCCATCCCGATCTTCTTCGGGGCGGCGGTGGCTTACCTGATCCTCACCATTCCGTCCGGGCTGGCGTTCGGCTGGATCGAGCGCAAGGTGGCGATCGCCCGATGAGCCAGCAGCCGAGCGTCCTCTACGACGAGCTGGGTCCCCGCGGTCAGCGGCGAGTGGTGATCGGTTCGGTCCTCGCCGGGGTACTGATTATCGGCGTGGTGGCGCTCGGCATCGTCCGGTTGGCCGCCAAGGGCCAGTTCCAGACGACCCGGTGGGAGGTGTTCACCCAGCCGGCCGTCGTCCGTTTCCTGGCCAACGGCCTGCTGGCCACCGTCAGGGTGGCGCTGACCGCGGGACTGCTTTCGCTGGTGTTCGGGCTCGCGCTGGCCTTGGCCCGCCTCTCGGTACGCCGCGCCGCCCGCTACGCCACCGGAGCGTGGATCGAGTTCTTCCGCGGCGTCCCGCTACTGCTGCTGATCCTGTTCATCGCCCACGGCCTGCCGCAGTACGGGATGAAGCTATCGGCGTACTGGTTCCTGGTACTTGGCCTGACGATCTACAACAGCGCCGTGCTGGCGGAGATCTTTCGGGCCGGCATCCTCTCCCTCGACCGCGGCCAGCGGGAGGCGGCGTACGCGATCGGGTTGACCTACGCGCAGTCGATGCGCCTGGTGATCGTCCCGCAGGCGGTCCGGCGGATGGTGCCGACGCTGGTCAGCCAGCTGGTCACGCTGCTCAAGGACAGCTCGCTGGGCTTCGTCATCCCGTTCGAGGAGCTGCTGCGCCGCGGGCGGGGGCTTGGGGAGTTCTACCCGCAGTCCATCCTGCAGGCCTACGTTGTCGTCGCTGCGATCTACATCGCGGTGAACTTCTCACTCGGCCGGGTGGCGGTCTGGCTCGAGGGCCGGCAGGCCCGCCGGTACGGCGGCCGGGTGCATCTGCCCGGCGGCCCGGAGGACCTGGCGATGATCGAGGTGCGCAGTGCGGCGCTGGTGCCCTCGGACTGACCGGCCGCCGGTGGCGCTGTTGGGTCCCTGGGATCAGTGGGCGATCTCCATGGCCCGGGACTCGCGCACCACTGTGATCCGGATCTGGCCCGGGTAGGTCAGCTCCTCCTCGATTTGCTTGGCGATGTCGCGGGCGAGCACGTGCGCCTGGATGTCGTCTACCTGGTCGGGCAGCACCATGACTCGTACCTCGCGGCCGGCCTGCATGGCGAAGACCTTCTCCACCCCCGGCTTGGCGGCGGCGATCTCCTCTATCCGGGCCAGCCGCTTGACATAGGACTCCAGGCTTTCGCGCCGCGCTCCCGGCCGGCCGCCACTGATGCCGTCGGCGGCCTGGGTGAGCACCGCTTCTACCGTGCGTACTTCGACCTCGTTGTGGTGCGCCTCGATAGCGTGCACGACGTCTTCGCACTCGCCGTACTTGCGGGCGATCTCGGCCCCTACCATCGCGTGGCTGCCCTCGACCTCATGAGTCAGCGCTTTGCCGAGGTCGTGCAGCACCGTGCACCGCTTGACTAGAGGCACGTTGAGTCCGAGCTCTGCGGCCATCATCGCCGCGATGTGTGCCGACTCGGTCAGGTGCTTGAGCACGTTCTGCCCGTACGACGTGCGATAGCGCAGCCGGCCGAGCAGCGCGATCACCTCGGGGTGCATGTCGGCGATCCCGACGTCGAGCAGGGCCTCTTCGCCCGCGCGCACGCAGAGCTGGTCGATCTCGACCTTGCTCCGGGCGTAGACCTCCTCGATCCGGTTGGGGTGGATCCGGCCGTCGAGGACGAGCTTCTCCAGGGTCAACCGGCCGACCTCGCGGCGGACCGGGTCGAAGCAGGAGAGCAAGACCGCTTCGGGAGTGTCGTCGATGATCAGGTTCACGCCGGTGACGGACTCGAAGGCGCGGATGTTGCGGCCCTCGCGACCGATGATGCGGCCCTTCATGTCGTCCGTGGGTAGATGCAGCACGCTCACGACGCTTTCCGCGGTCTGCTCGGTGGCGATGCGCTGGATGGCCAGCGTCACGATGCGCCGCGCCCGTTGCTCGCCTTCCTCCCGGGCCTGCGCCTCGAGGTCCCGGAGCAGGATCGCCGCCTCGCGCTTGCCCTGGTTCTCGATCTCCTTGACCAGCTGGGCCTTGGCCTCGGCCGCGTTCAGACCGGCCGTCCGTTCAAGGATCAGCCGCCGCTCTTCGGCCACGTCATCGAGCTCGGCTCGCTTGCGGGCGACGCCGGCGTCGAGCTCGGCCAGCTCACGGTCGCGCTGCTCGACCCGTCGCTGCTCGGCGTCCAGCCGCTCCTCGCGCTCGGCCAGCCGGTGCTCGCGGCGCTCCAGGTCCGCTCGCAGCTCACGGACGTCTTCTTTGAGGGTGCTCGCCTCGGCTTCGGCGCTACGGCGGGCTTCCAGCGCCGTCGAGCTGGCGGCAAGCTCGGCGTCCCGGCGCAAAGCCTTGGCGTCGGACTCGGCAGCGCGGCGAACCGACAGCGCCTCGAGCTCGGCCGCATGCATGAGCTCGGCGGCAATCTGTCGGTTCTCCGCGGCCGCCGCGGTAGCCTCGGCCGCCTCGCTGGCCGCGGTCGCAGCACGAGCCGCGCTGGCCCGGTCAGTAGGCACCCGCGCCGAGGCGGCGTCCGACGCCGGCCGCCGGTCGGCGGAGGGCCCCGAGAGCTGGACCTGCTTGGTCGTCGTAACGCCGGTCACCGGCTGGCCGGTTGCACCCGCCCGGCCAGCCCGCCGCCCCGCGACCAGGACGACGACGAGGCCGGCCACCGCCACAGCCAACATCGCGACCAAGACACTCAGCAGCGTCGTCATGTGCGCGCGCACCTCTCCTCCGGTCACCACGGTCCTCCGGTCGCCACGGCCGGCGCAGAGTCGGCCAGAAGGCACGACCGGCGGCGAACATGCCGACATTGACGTCCGGGGTGAGGAGCCTCAGACGCCCCGCGAACTCACAACCGTGGTACCGACGCTGCAGTCAGGCACATCGGCGGCGGCCGCCGCTGGTGGCCCGGCTGACCCGGCGCTTGTGCGGTGCGCACCCTGGTGTCGCCCGGGTGCGGCGGTGTCGTGCGCCGTAGGTCGGTGAAACCCTGGTTAGTAAGCCTTGGTCGGTGATGCGTGGGTCGGTGCAGCTAGATCGGTCGAGGCTCGTGCAGAGACTCGTGCACTTCGGGTGGTGCGCTCTCGTTGTCAAGCGTGGTCAAGCGGTGCGGTGGTCAGGTGATCAGTCCCACCCATATGTCCTACGCCGCGCGGCCGCGGTCGAAGCTCCTCACTGACCGCGAGGCTAAGCCGGCATTCTGTGAAGGGTCAAGGTGATCACTATCCGACCGGGCGGCCGGGTGACGGTGTTACCAGTCGGTGTCCGGCTGGTCGGCGCTCCTGTGCCGGCCATGGCGGGCCCCTGTGCTGCCGGCTGGGTCACAGTCTCGACTGCCGGCCGGGCCGGACACTGCTGCCAGCAGCTCGAGCACGTCCGGCTCCGCCAGCACGTCGCGCACTGCGCGCGCGGCCGTCGGCCCCGGGTAGCCGCGGCGGCCGAGCTGCCCGAGCAGTCGACGGGTCCGGACCTCTTCCGGCAGCTCGATCATGCTAGGCAGGCGACGCCGGACCAGCGCCCGCGCGGTGTCCAGCTCCTGGTCACCGTCGACGGTGGCGACAGCGGTGGCGACCGTGGCCGGGTCCACACCGCGCTGGCGCAGCTCAGCCGACAGCGCGCGGCGAGCCAGGCCGCGGCCGGCGTGCCGGGACTCCACCCAGGCCGCTGCGAACGCGGTGTCGTCGACCA
>JADGOU010000357.1 GCA_017882835.1 Frankiaceae bacterium
GCGCACCGCGCCCGGCCCGGACCTCAGGAAACGTTGCGCACGTGGAGAAGCAGCGTCACGCCGCCCGGCCGCGGCGCCACCCGCGCCGAGGTGACCGGCGAGGTACAGAGCAGTGTGTTGAAGTGGCGGTGATCTTCCATGCGATGTGCAGCGGGGTGTCCTCCGACAGGCCGCTGATCACCTCCTGGAGCCGCCCAATGGTGATCACGTTGTCGGCGGTGTCCTCAGCGGGATGAACCACGCTGGTCATCGTAAGCCCGGCCTGTAGCCGCGCTGGACGACCTGCCGACGCCTCCGCCGTCCCCACTGGACCATCGTGGTCCTCGTCCCCGTACCGGGCGGGACTTCGCCCAGCACCCCAGGACAACACCCGAAGGAGCCCTGAAGTGAGCGTCGCCCAGCCTGCCCGCGACCGCATCGTCGTCGGCGTCGATGGATCCCAGCCCTCCCAGCAGGCACTCCGCTGGGCCCGCTTCCTCGCGCACGCCGCCGACACCACCGTGGAGGTCGTCACGGTCTGGCAGCCCTTCACCGCCTATGGCTGGGCCGGCGCCGGATGGGCCATGCTCCCGAGCGACTGGAACCCGGCCGAGGACGCCGAAGAGATCCTCGGCGACACCCTAAAGGAGGTGTTCGGTGAGCAGCGGCCACCGGGGCTGCAGGTCACGGTCCGGGAGGGCGGCGCCGCGAAGGTCCTGCTGGAGGTCAGCAGCGGGGCCGGGATGCTGGTCGTGGGCAGCCGCGGTCATGGCGGCTTCGCCGGCCTGCTGCTCGGCTCGGTCAGTGCTGCCTGCGCCGAGCACGCCACCTGCCCGGTGCTCGTTGTGCACGGCGCGACTCCACCGCCGGCCGTGTGATCCGGGCCGCGACGAACCTCTCGGACGCCTGCTCAGTGCGGATTTGTTCGGCGCAGGAGGCCGGATGGCGACTCGCGCTGGCAGGGCCAGGTCCCGCGCACCGACACCGTGGTCATTGGCGTGATCTTGCTGGCCAGCGTCGGGCTTGGGTCCTACATGGCTCAGTCGGCACCGCCCTCGAAGTGAGCGCCACGAGCAAGCACTGCGCACAGGCCTGCTCAAACGGCAGCCTGGTCCGCCTGCTCGACGGGAGGGGCGGACTTCTTCCGGGGGGTTGATGGTCGGCTGGGCGCCTTCGGCGCCGCCTCCTCGGTGGTCTTACCGGCACTCTCCGCCGCCTTGCCCTTCGCCGCCTTGCTGGCCTTGCCCGCGCCCTCGGCCCTTCCGGTACCCGCCGGTTCCGCCGTGCCGTCGCCGCCGCCCCGCCGGCAGCTCCAGGGCCGCCTGGAAGCTCCCGTTGTCGGTACGGGTCAACTGGTGGCTCGTCGGCGACCAGTCGTTGAAGTCCCCGCACACGCTCACCGCGGCCGCCGCCACCGCCGCGGGCAGCTCGAAGGTGACGAGGACGCTGCCGCCCGTCAACCGAGTCTTGGTCATCATTCCCTGCGGTTCACCGCCCACTGCTGCACGACCGGGGCGGCCCGTCGCCCCGCCCGGCGAGCTACCGGCCGCCGGTTTGATCGAAACCGGTCGTCGCCGCCGCTGCTCAGTTTCAGGCGTGGTTACAACTTGGCGGCATCCCGAGGGAAGTCACGTGTGTTCCCGCCTGGCACTGCGTCGTCGGTGGCGAGGTAGGCGTGATCCCGCAAAGGCAAGTCTTTCAGGAACCACGTGAGGGCGAAGGCAAGCAGGGCGACCGGCGCGCCGAAAAGGAAGACGACGTGGAGCGAGTCGCTGAAGGCAAGAACGTAGCCGTGATGGATGGCCGGCGGAAGCGCATCGAGCTGGGCCGGGCTGGCAGAAACGTTGCTGCCGTGAACGATCCGCGCGGACGGCGGGAGGTACTTCGGCAGGTTGGCGGCGAGGCGATTGTTGAAGATCGCCCCGAAGACGGCGACGCCGACCGAGCCGCCGATCGAGCGGAAGAACGTCACCGAGGATGTCGCCGTTCCGAGCTGGTTTTGGGGCACTGCGTTCTGCACGGCGACGACGAGGACCTGCATGACGCAACCGATGCCCAGGCCGAGGACGACCATGTAGATCGACGAGATGGTAAGAGGGGTCGACGGCGTGAGGAGCGAGAAGAGGAAAAGCCCGATGGACATCACGGCGGTGCCCAGGACCGGGAAGATCTTGTATCTACCCCACTTCGTCACCAGCCGCCCGCTGATCGTGAACGTGACCAGCATCCCGCAGACAAGCGGGAGCAGCTGCAGCCCGGAGCTCGTCGGCGTGGCGCTGTGCACCGTCTGGAGATAGAGCGGGATATAGATGATCGCGCCGAACATCACGAAGCCGACGAGGAACCCGATCGAGTTCGACACAGAGAACACTGAGATCCGGAACAGCCCGAGGGGAATGATCGGCACGGCGGTGCGCAGTTCTGCCCAGCAGAAGACGGCGACAAGTACCACCGCGGCCACGGCGAGCGAGATGATCGTCGCAGAGCCCCAGGCGTAGGTCGTACCGCCCCAGGTGGTGAGGAGGATGATGACGGTTACCCCTCCTCCAAGGAGGGCAGTTCCGAGGAAGTCGATGGCGTGGTTCGTGCGCTGGCGCGGGAGGTGGAGCACGACCGCGATGACGGCCAGCGCGACGGCGCCGATCGGCAGGTTGATGTAGAAGACCCACCGCCAGCTCAGGTGCTGAGTGATGAAGCCCCCGGCGAGCGGCCCAATGACGCTGGAGAGGCCAAAGACCGCGCCGAAGTAACCCATGTAGCGCCCGCGCTGGCGGGGGCTCACGATGTCGCCGATGATCGCCTGGGCGCCGACCATCAGCCCGCCGGCGCCGATCCCCTGCAGCGCCCGGAACCCGATGAGTTCGGCCATGTCCCGCGAGAGCCCGGACAGCGCCGAGCCGGCGAGGAAGATGACGATCGCCGCTTGGAAGAGCTTCTTCCGGCCGTAGAGGTCACCGAGCTTGCCCCACAGCGGAGTCGAGATTGTCGAGGTGAGCAGGTAGGCGGTCACCACCCAGGAAAGGTGGTTCAGGCCATGCAGGTCACCCGCGATCGTCGGCAGTGCCGTGGCGACGATCGTCTGGTCGAGCGCTGCCAGAAACATGCCGAGCATGAGAGCCCCGAGGATCACCAGGATCCTGCGGTGCTCTGCCTTGCTGATCTCGTCGGTCTCGGCGACGGCGACGGAATCTGGGCTTTCAGGCATCGAGCTCCCCCAAGTGCCGGTGAATGTCGCTGGTGAACTGGCGGAGTACGGGACGAGGACCACGATGGTCCAGTGGGGACGGCGGAGGCGTCGGCAGGTCGTCCAGCGCGGCTACAGGCCAGGCTTACGATGACCAGCGTGGTTCATCCCGCTGAGGACACCGCCGACAACGTGATCACCATTGGGCGGCTCCAGGAGGTGATCAGCGGCCTGCCGGAAGACACCCCGCTGCACATTGCAGTGGAAGATCACCGCCACTTCAACACACTGCTCGGCACCCTGCCGGTCACCTCGGCGCGGGTGGCGCCGCGGCCGGGCGGCGTGACGCTGCTTCTCCACGT
>JADGOU010000358.1 GCA_017882835.1 Frankiaceae bacterium
GACGCTGACGATCGTGGACAACACTGCCGGCGGCCCGCAGGTCGTGGACCTCGACGGCTGGGGGGAGTGACGCCGGTGCGGCCGGCGCAGCGGCCGCGGTAGCGACCCAGGCCGGTCCGACGGATCCGGCAGGTCGGCAAGGGCCCGCTCCGGCGAAAGCCACCGGAGCGGGCCCTTCGCCGTGCGAAGTCACGGTTGGGCCGGCCTGCGCCGCCCCGGCACCGCCGCGGTGTGGGCCACCATCCCCAGTGCCCGGACCAGCCAGGCGCGCGCCGACGTCCGCGGCCCGGGGGTGCCGGTCACCGGGTTATGGGATCACAGGTAGAGACCGGTCGCCCCGTCGTCCAGCCGGCGAGCGGCCACGGCGTGGATGTCGCGCTCGCGCAGCAACAGGTAACCGCCGCCCTGCAGCTCGACCTCGGCCCGCTCCTCCGGGTCGAACAGGACGCGGTCGCCCACCTCGACGCTGCGGACGTTCCCGCCGACGGCATCCACTCGGGCCCAGGCCAGCCGGCGCCCCATCTGGGCCGTGGCCGGGATGACAATGCCCCCGGTAGACCGGCGCTCGCCGGCGTCGGAGTCGCTGGAGACGAGCACGCGGTCATGCAGCATCCGAATCGGGAGCTTGTCGCCGCCCCCGGCCGCCGCGCCGCCCCTGGGCTCCGTCACGGCTGCGACGGTACCTGCCAGCGGCGCGCCGGCGATGGTGCGGGGGCGGGGGCGGGGCAAAACGGTCGGCGGAGGCTGGCAGGATGGCTCCCGCGCGAGTCGGAGGGAGGCGAGGCATGGCGATCTCCCGCACGGCCGCGCCCCAGGGGTCCGCAGCCCTCGACGCACCTGGGCAGTCCGCCGACAACGCCGGGTACGCCGCCACCAAGACCCGACTGCTCGGCGAGCTCGCGGCGATTCCGTCGACGCAGCCGGTCCGGCTGGCCAAGCGGACCTCTAACCTGTTCCGTCAGCGCCAACCCGGCGCCGCGGCCGGTCTCGACGTTTCCGGCCTGGCCGGCGTGCTGGCGGTCGACCCCGTCGCCCGCACCGCGGACGTGCTCGGCATGACGACGTACGAGCAGCTGGTGGACGCCACCTTGCCCCATGGGTTGATGCCGCTGGTCGTGCCACAACTCAAGACCATCACGCTCGGGGGCGCGGTGACCGGTCTCGGGATCGAGTCCTCGTCGTTCCGCAACGGGCTGCCGCACGAGTCGGTGGTCGAGATGGACATCCTCACCGGCGACGGCCGGATCGTCACCGCCCGCCCGGACAACGATCACCGCGACCTGTTCTACGGTTTCCCCAACTCCTACGGCACGCTCGGGTACGCGCTGCGGTTGACCATCGAGCTGGAGCCGGTCGCGCCGTACGTCCATCTGCGCCACGTGCGCCACCGCGATGCGACCGCGGCTTTCGCTCATCTGGCCGCCATCTGCGCCGGCGGCGAGCATGCGGGCGCCCGGGTGGACTTCGTCGACGGCACGGTCTTCGCCCCCGACGACATCCGGATCACCGTCGGGCAGTGGGCGCCGACTGCTCCGTACCACAGCGACTACACCGGGATGGAGATCTACTACCGCTCGGTGCAGCGCCGCCGCGAGGACTACCTGACCGTCCGGGACTACCTGTGGCGCTGGGACACCGACTGGTTCTGGTGCTCGGGGGCGTTCGGCGTGCAGCGATCGAGCGTCCGGCGACTGGTGCCCAAGCGCTACCTGCGCTCCGATGTCTACTGGAAGCTGGTGGCGTTCGAGCGCCGGCACGGGCCGATGCGCCGCATCGACGAGCTCCGCGGCCGACCCGAGCGCGAGCTGGTCATCCAGGACGTCGAAGTGCCGATCGAGCGGGCCGCGGAGTTCTTGGACTTCTTCGACCGCGACGTCGGCATCCGCCCGGTGTGGATCTGCCCGCTGCGGCAGCGGGATCCGGCGGTCACCTGGGACCTCTACGCCTTGGACCCCTCGATTCGCTACGTCAATGTCGGCTTCTGGGCGTCCGTACCGTTGCGGCCCGGGCAGTCCGACGGGGCGCACAACCGAGCGATCGAGCAGAAGGTGGCCGAGCTGGGCGGGCGCAAGTCGCTGTACTCCACGGCGTACTACCCGCCGGAGGAGTTCTGGGCGACCTACAACGGACCGGCCTACCAGCGGTTCAAGACGGCGTACGACGGCAGTGGCCGGCTGCTCGACCTCTACGCCAAGTGCGTGGAGCGGCGGTGAGTATGTCGGGCGGCCCAACGGACACGGGAGGACGGATGCAGCTGGCGGAGGTCTTCGAGCGGGTCATCGGCGCGGGCACGCCGGTGGAGTTCCAGGCGTACGACGGCAGCCGGAGCGGCCCGGTGGGCTGCGACGTCCGGCTGACCATCAAGTCGCCGCGGGCGGTGAGCTCCCTGGTGCTCTCCCCCGGCGAGCTCGGTCTGGCCCGGGTCTACGTCGCCGGTGACCTCGACGTCGACGGTGACCTGCACACCGCGCTGCGGCGGCTGTCGGAGCGAGCCGGCAACCTGAGCTGGCGGGAGCGGCTCGAGGTAATGCGCTCGCTGGGGATCCAGGCGTTGCGGCCGTACGCGCCGCCGGGCATCGAGGTCCGGATGTTGCCCGGCCGGCGGCACTCCCAACGCCGCGACAGTCAAGCGATCTCGCACCACTACGACGTGTCCAACCGGTTCTACGAATGGGTGCTCGGACCGTCGATGGCCTACACATGCGCGGTCTACCCGAGCGCGGCGGCGACGCTGGAGCAGGCGCAGTTCACCAAGTTCGACCTGGTGGCCCGCAAGCTCGGCCTGGGTCCCGGGATGCGACTGCTCGACGTCGGCTGCGGCTGGGGCGGGATGGTGATGCACGCCGCGCAGGAGTACGGCGTGCGGGCGCTTGGGGTGACGTTGTCCCGCCAGCAGGCGGAGTGGGCGCAGAAGGCGATCGCCGACGCCGGGCTGTCCGACCTGGCCGAGGTGCGCCACCTCGACTACCGGGAGGTGACCGAGGCCGGGTTTGACGCGGTCTCCTCCATCGGGCTCACCGAGCACATCGGCGCGGCCCAGCTGCCGGCGTACTTCCGGTTCCTGCACGCCCGACTGCGTCCGCAGGGCCGGCTGCTCAACCACTGCATCATGCGCCCGACCAACACCGAGCCGCGGATCCACCGCAGCGGGTTCATCAACCGCTATGTCTTCCCCGACGGCGAGCTGATGGGGCTCGGGCACATCGCGTCGGTGATGCAGGACAACGGCTTCGAGATTCGGCACGAAGAGAACCTGCGCGAGCACTACGCGATGACGCTGGCGGCTTGGGGAGACAACCTGGAGGCGCACTGGGACGAGGCCGTGGCCGAAGTAGGGATGGCCAAGGCCCGGGTGTGGCGGCTGTACATGGCGGGCTCGCGGCTGGCCTTCGAACGCAACGGCCTCCAGCTGCACCAGCTGCTCGGCGTGCGCGCCGATGGTGGTGACTCGGGTATGCCGCTGCGGCCGAACTGGGAGCCGCTCGCCCGGGCGGTGCCGGTGGCGTGACGGCCGCGGCGTACCG
>JADGOU010000359.1 GCA_017882835.1 Frankiaceae bacterium
TCGACCCCGCCACCGGCCGGGCCCGGCTGTCCTACCGGCGAGCCGCCGAGATATTCACCACGGCCGGCGGCGGCTGGACCTTGCACCAGCTCCGCCACTCCCGGCTCACCCACCTCGCCGAAGCAGGCGTCGGGCTCCCGATGCTGATGACCAAGAGCCGGCACACCAGCCTGGCCAGCCTCGCGATCTACGCCAAGCCCACCTTCGACGCGGTCGCCGCCGCCACCGCCGCGCTCGACCCCGACCGACGACGCTGACCAACCCCACATCCCAGTCCCACGGGTGATCGGCGCTCTACCTCCCCCAATTTGTCCCGCTCTCCCTCTCCCACCCTCGGGAGAAGCTGCATTTCCTCAACCCGGTGCCCGTCCGGCTGATCCACGACAGGTGGATCACCAGGTACACCGAGCAGCGGGTCTCTGAAGTTGCCCGACACCAGCACTCGCGGAGGCGGTGCAGGGTCACCCTCGCCGAATTCAGCCGGGGTGACCAGCAGCGAGTCCTGGGTGTTGACCCGCAGCACTGGGCCGGCTCCGACGTGCTGTCCGGGGTAGCCCCCAAGGGCTGCTCATCGGGCGGTGAGGCGCCGGCGGACCCAGGCCAGGACCGCCCGGGCATGGGCCTGCTGAAAGGCACGCACGGTCGGCAGTCCGACCGGTGCCGGCTGCCGGGCTGCGTCGACGTAGTAGCCGGCCAGCCCGGCCAGCACCGCGGTCAGGTCGCTCGGGTCCACCTCCGCAGCGGTGTGTGCGGCAAGCAGGGCGTCGACGTCCCCACCGCCGCCGCAGACGCACACGTTGACCAACACCAGCAGGATGTCCAGCCAGGCCGGGCCGCGACTCGCCCACGGCCAGTCGACGACGACCACGCTGCCGTCCGGCCGCACCAGCAAGTTGTCCGCCCGGATGTCGGTGTGCACCAGGGTGGCGCCACCTAGTGCCTGCAGGCCGCGCCCGGCCAGCTCGCTCAACTGGTCCAGGTGACTGCGCGCCCAGGGGTCCAGGTCCGGCGGCGGGTCCTCGGCCACCCGCTGCCAGCCGTGCAGCTCGGCGGTCAACATGGCCGCGGTCGCCGGCACGTCGGGCAACGGCGTCGGGGTCAGTCGCTCGGCCAGGATCTCCAGGGCGGCCAGCACGGCGGTGAGCTCGGCCGGCAGCCAGGGGGTGCGCGGGTGCCGGCCGGCGACGTCCTCGAGCACCAGGGCGACCCACTCGCCGTCGTCGTAGACCCCGAGCAGCCGAGGTGCCGGGACATCCGGTGGCAGCGCCGCGGTGACCCGGGCCTCCTGACGGTGCAGCGCGGGAGTGTGCGCATTCAGCGCCGGGCTGACCGCCTTGACGAAGGCGCGGTCACCGGCGGCGGTGCGAACGCGGTCCGCCGTGCCCGGCGAGAACCCGCCGCGCTGGGAGACAGCCGTCACCACCGGCGCAGCTAGCACGGCTTCCACCCCCGCCCGCACCGGCTCGGGCAGGTCCGCCCAGCCGATCCGGACCCCCGCGGCCGCAACCATGGCCGCGAGCTTGCCGACCGGCACCCCGGATGCACCAGCGAATTCCCGCCGTCTTCTGGCGTTGCCGACGATCGCTCTGAGCCGACTGCAGATCCAAGCGGGCGGGTCAGGTCGCCAGCAAGGGAGGCGGCCACCGGTTGACCCGCGTTCACCGTGGCCGAGATCCTCGCCGGGGTGAGGCTGACTCCGGGCCAGCAGACGGAACCTCGCCGCCCTCGGATGCTGACCGAGCTGGGCGACATCTCTGCGATCGTCGGCGAGGGACAGCCCGCAGCCGCCCGGGCGCAGGTACCGCGTACATCTCCAGGGCGGGTTCGAGCGGCGGGACCAAGCGCCCGGTGGCGAACGACCGGCCCGGGTCGTTGGCCAGCTGCTGGGCGGCGACGTCGGCGGCGAGCGCGATCAGCAGCTACAGGCCGTGCTCGGAGGCGGCGCTGGGGTGCAGGTCGCCGCGGTCGACCGCGGCCGCCGCGGTCGCGGCCATCACCGCCATCACCTGCCGGCTGGGGGCGTAGGCCGACGGGGAGGGCGTGAAGCCGTGCACGGTTCGGCTGAACAGCAGCTGGCCAGCACCGGGTCCTCGACGGCGAACCGGACGAGGTGCCGGCGCATGCCGCGCTGGAACGGCGCGTCGTAGACGGCCAGCCGGGACGGGAAGTAGGAGTAGAGCGAGGGCTGCCGAAGCCCGATCCGGGCCGCCACTTCGCTGAGGTTGAGCCCGGCCACGCCGTGCTCGGCCATCACCAGCAGCGCGGTGTCGAGGATCTCCTCGCGGGTCTGCTGGTGGCGGCGCTGCCGGCGGGGCACCGCCCCAACCCGGTGCCCCCCTGCGCACTCCCGGACTCGGCCACGCCTCGGCCTCACCGTCACCTCGGCCGAGGACGGCGCCGGCTGCTGGCGTTTCTGCGCAGCCTGACCGCCCGCGGGCTGGCCGGGGTGGCGCTGGGTGACCTCCGACGCCCACCGCGGGCTGGTGGATGCCATCGCCAGCGGATCACGACACAGTTTGCGTGATGAGGGCCTCGATGACCTCGGTCTTGCCCTGTGCGTAGTGGTCCATCGTGGGCCAGTCCTGTTGGGCGAGGCGGCGCTTGGTGCGCTCGTAGACCTCTCGAGCTCCCGGGTCGCGACGAAGGAGGTCCCCGGAAGACGAGATACCTGATGATCTCCCTGGAGTGCGGTGGGAAGACGTGCACGTGCGTGTCGAGCACCAGCGTCACCGGCCCCGACGACTTCAAGACCAAGATCGTGGGAACCCTGCGACGACTGTAGAAGATGCCCCACATCATCCGCGCCTTCTTCGCCGACCCCGACCTCCACTACATCACGGCATGATCGATCAAAGTCCGCTAACCAACGACCCTTTAGTAGGGATGTCATGGCATGAAGGACTGGGCCCCACTGATCGTTGCGTCGATTGCGGCAGTCGTCGCCATCTTCGGTTACCTGGTGAACGGTTCAATAAATCGACTGAGCGAGCGTCGGAAAGCGTACGCCCAAGCGCTGGCCGACCTTGAGAGACTTAAACACCTTCCATACGATATTCGACGACGGCCGGACTCTTCGACCGAGAGCCGAGCACGAGTCGCAGCCGCAATTTCGGAGGCGCTTGCGCTTGTCGCTTTCCATCGTCGGTGGCTAATGCTTGACTCGGAATCTGTCAGTGATGCCTATGAGGCACTTGTAGCTAAGATCAGCGACACCAACGTCCGGTTTCGCCTTGATGCATTGCGTACTGAACCGGCAACGGAGGATCACCTTCTGCATCTCGCCGATATCTATACTTATGACGATGGCGCCGAGTGCGATGCTTGCATCTTGAAGATGCGACGAGAACTCGGCTACATGCATTCTATCCTGCGATCCAGATGATCGTTCCATGTAATTGGCCCGTGCGGACTTCCGTGTTAACGCGGTCCCGGACGCCCGGCCGCTGACACCTCGTACCGTCACGTACTTGTTGACGTGCGCGTTCTACTGCGGCGCCGAAGTCCGCCTCAGCATGGCCGGT
>JADGOU010000049.1 GCA_017882835.1 Frankiaceae bacterium
CGAGGTCACTGAGCTGCTCGGGCGCCACGGCGAGGTACAGATCGAGCAGCTCGGGGACGAGGTCAGCGGAGAGCAATCGCAGCTCGCGCAGGGGCGCCGAGTCCACGGTGTCGGCACTCCACTCGGTGACGCGGCGGGTGCAGCGGCCGGGGGCGCGGTCGTCAGCGGGGTGACCATGGCGAAGGCATCGGTGCGTCGCGGTGGACCCTTGAGTCGGCAGCATGCCGCCGGTCCTCGATAGCGCTCGTTGGCGGCGATTGTGGCAATCAGCCGCCCGCCGGTGCCCCCGCCGGTGCCCCCGTGGTGATCGTGGTGCAGCTGGCGTCCGCGACACGCCGTCCGACCGAGCAATGAGCGCACCACGATCGCGACGGCAGGTCCGCGACGGCAGGCCCGCGACAAGGGCTCGAGACGAAAGGCCCATGACGCACTTCCGGGCGGCAGCCAGTCACCCCCACGAACTTTTGGTGGCGACGACTTAACTGTAGGTCACGGTCGTCGCCCCGGTGGCCGCGTTCCACGTGATCCGGCCATGCTCGAAGTCCGACGCCCGGCCGCCGGGCACGGCGTACTCGTCGGTGACCGGGTACCCCAGCCGGCTCTGCAGCGCGCCCAGCCCCGCCCAAGTGAGCGCAATCTGGCCGTGCACCTCGTGCGCGGCGGTGGTCGGACCGCGGTAGATCCAGCCGCCCTCGAAGCCGGCGTAGCGGCCGCCGTCGGGGGTCGGCTGGTCGTCGGTCACCGGGTAGCCGAGCAACCCGGTCTCCCATCCCAGAGCGGCCCACCGGTCCCGGATCTGCGGGTACACGACGTGCCCGCCGCTGGCCGGTGACCAGTACACCGAACCGCCCTCGAAGTGGTTGAAGCGGCCGCGCCCGTCCGGAGTCCCTAGCTCGTCGGTCAACGGATAGCCGAGGGGGCTGCGCTCCCAGCCGAGCTCGGCCCACCGCCGGTGGATCTCGCCCCGGACGACTCGAGCGCCGGGATCCGTGCTGGTGTTCATGGCCCTCCTGCCGGACCGGCGGTGACAGGCTCGATCTGCAGCCGGTCGACCACGCCGGCCGCGACCGGGGCGAGACCGGACCGGTTGACGTAGCTACCCAGCACGACGTACAGGCAGAATGGGCGGCCGTTCTCGGTGAAGAAGAACTGCGCGCCGGCTTGTCCCTGGATGGCCCGCTGCAGCCCGTCGGGGCGAAACGCCGCGTACGGCACCGGGCTGGGGCGGCCACGTGGGGCGAACAGTGGCCGGTCGACCGCCTCGGCACCGAACTCCCGCAACACGACGAGGACGTGGGCGGCCGACATCAGCTCGACCGCCCCGCTGCCATAGTCCCCGCGCTCGGCCGGCAAGGCGAAGTTGCCGGCGTGCAGCACCGGATGAGTGGCCGCCGCCGGACGCTCCGGCGGACGGCGGTAGATCCGAGCGTCCCACCCGCCCGGCAGGTCGGCAGCCATCCCGTGCGCGCTGATCCTCATCCAGTGACCCCTCCCACGGCGGCGAAACCCAGTCCCGCGGCGAGCGCGACGACGACAGCGGTACGCCGCGCCAGCGGCGCCCAGGCGGCCAGCCGGCGGGCAGTCTGTCCCAGCCGCTCCGGACTGCCGGTCCGGACGACGGCGAGGATGGGAAGGGCGCGAGCGAGGCCGAACGCCGCCCCGAGGGCAGGCCCGGTCCAGTACCGTCCGGGCAGCGCGGCGGTCAGCGCGGCGAGCGTGAAGGTCAGGTAGACGGTCGCGGTCGTCACGATCGTCACCATTCCGAGGCCCAACTGGACGCCGAAGCCCAGGCCGCAGACCCAGCCGCGGTACTCGGTCAGCCAGTCCTCGTTCACCTGCCGACGGATAGTGGGCAACCGGCGGCCGCCCGCCGCGAGCTCAGCCGCGAGCGTCAGCAGGCACGCGACGCCGGGGAGGGCAGCCACCAGCGCAGGCGTCGGCCGGGTCAGCGCCCCCAGCGCCGCCCCCACCAGGGCAGCACCGGCTCCGGCGATCGCGCCGCCGAGCGTGCTACCGGCGACATTGCAGGCTGCGGTGGGTGCCCACCGGCGACGGTGTCCCCGTTCCCCGAGCGGGGTGATGCTGGTCAGCATCGACTCCCCTCAAGGTGACCAGGTGGAGCGGATGCCGGCGGCGATGGCCACCGGCATGGCGACGGCCAGCAGAGCGCGCTGGCGGTCACGGTCCGACCTGTCCGCGGACTGGAAGCCCTGCTTGGGCGGCTCGGGCAGGGAGCTCGGGTACAGGCTCGGGTGCCCGGGGGTGATGCCGGCCGTCAGCAGCTCCGCGTCGGCGCGGGCGGCGCGAAAGCCGTCGTCACCGGTGCCGGTGGTTCGTCGCTCCGCCAGCCGACCGTCGGCCGCTGCTTGCTGCCAGAGGTGCGCCACCTGCGCCCAGCTGGTAGCAGCCCTCTCGCCGCGGACCTGGCCGCTCGGACCGTCGACCAGCACGAAGTAGGGGGCAACGGGCACGTCGTACGCCGCCCACACCGCCGAGGACATCACCACCGGCACCGCGGAGGGCGCCAGCTGGCGCAGCCGAGACTCGCTTTCGTGGTCGGTGCCCTTGGTCACCACCACCAGCTGAGTGCCGAACGGCAGCGTCGGCCCGGAGCCGCCGAAGGACTCCCAGAAGTCAGCGCAGGTCGAACACCCGCTGGACAGGAACGCGACCAGGGTGTTCTGCGCGATGCCGACCACCGCCAACGCCACCGCGTCACCCGCCGGCGTCTGCCCGGCAATGTCGTGCCCGCCCGGCGACTGGCCCTTGAGCCCGTCGCGCGGCGCCGGGACCCCCGGCTGCAACCCGAACCGCACGTCGGCGGGGCTGCGGCGGTCGTCGTCCCCGGCGCCGAGCTGGTGCAGCCGGCGCAGGATGTCGGCGTGGCTGCGCAGCAGCCCGGCCACCAGCAGGCCGAGCAGGCCGATGGCCACGGCCTCGGCGACCACGAGTGTGGTCATGGAGCCTCCAAGCGCGACATCGCGGCGACGGTGCCACCGCGCACAGTGGGCAGGACGGCGAGAGCGAGGTAAGCCAGCCACAGGCCCAGCCCGACCAAGGCGAGCAGCGGTACGCCGCCCCCGGTCGGATCGGCCAGCACCGCCGGTATCCCCGGCAGCGGGTCGACCGCGGCCCACCCCGCCACCGCCGTACCGGCCGCGATGATGGCCAGGTGGGTGGCGGTGGGTGGCGTGTCCGGCCGGCCGAAACAGCCGCAGCTGGCCAGCGGCGTACGGCGCCGCAGCGCCACCGCCACGAAGGCGGTGAACCCGGCGTAGGAGGCCGCCACCAGGGCGCCGGGCAACCGGCCGCCGACGAGGACGGCGCTGATCCCAATCGCCACTTCGGCGGCACCGAACAGGCGCACCAACGCGGCCGGCACCCGGGCGCCGGCCGCGCCGAGCGCGCGCACGGTGGAGTCGGGGCGACGCGCCTTCGACGCTCCGCCCAGCACGAGCAGGCCGGCGGCGACAGCAAACGGCCCGGCTAGTGACTGCATGCGGTCAGAGAATTCCGAAGTGTGGTCATGCCGTCAAGCCGGGCGCACGGTCGGGTTGGCGCGCCATAGGGTCAGGTCGTGGCCGCCGACCCCCGCCGCGCCGTACCGCGGACCGACGTCCTGCTGGCCGAGCCGCGGATCGCCGCCGCCACGGAGCGGCTCGGCCGCAGTGTGGTGAAGGCAGCCGTCGGGGCAGCCCAGGACCGCGCCCGCCGGGGAGAGATCGCGCCGGCCGAGGTGGCGGACGCGGCGGCCCGGGCGCTGGCCGGGCCGGCCACCACGCTGCGCCCGGTGCTGAACGCCACCGGCGTGGTGGTGCACACCAACCTCGGCCGGGCGCCGCTGTCCGCGGCCGCGCAGGCGGCCTTGGTCACGGCTGCCGGGTACGTCGACGTCGAGTACGACCTGGCCACCGGCCGGCGGGCGACCCGCGGGCGCGGCGCCTTGGCTGCGCTGCTGGCTACCGTCCCCGGCGCCGGCGACGCGCTGGTGGTGAACAACGGCGCCGCTGCCCTGGTGCTGGCCGCGACCGCGCTGGCCCGCGGCCGCGAGATGGTCATCAGCCGTGGGGAGCTGGTCGAGATCGGGGACGGCTTCCGGCTGCCGGACCTGCTGGTGGCCACCGGCGCCCGGATCCGCGAGGTCGGGACCACGAACCGCACAGTGCTCGGCGACTACGCCGATGCGATCGGGCCGGACACCGCCTTCGTGCTCAAGGTGCACCCCGCCAACTTTCGGGTCGAGGGCTTCACCGCCGCCGTGGACGTGCGCGCGCTGGCCACGCTCGGCGCCCCGGTGGTTGTCGACGTCGGCTCCGGCCTGCTGCGGCCCGACCCGCTGCTGCCGGCCGAGCCGACGGCCGCCGGCACGCTGCGCGCCGGCGCGGTGCTGGTCACGGCCAGCGGCGACAAGCTGCTGGGCGGCCCGCAGGCTGGGCTGGTCCTCGGCGACGCAGCCCTGGTGGCCCAGCTGCGGCGCCACCCGCTGGCCCGGGCGCTGCGCGCCGACAAGCTGACCCTGGCTGCCCTGGAGGCGACGCTGCGGGGACCGACGCCGCCGGTGCGTGCGGCGGTCGGCGCCGATGCCGAGCTCCTGCGCGCCCGGGCGACAACGCTGGCCGGTGAGCTGGCAGCGGCCGGGGTGGACGCCGTTGCGGTCCCCAGCGACGGGGCGGTCGGGGGCGGGGGGGCGCCGGGACTGCGGTTGCCCGGGGCGGCGGTGAGCCTGCCGGCGGCGTACGCCGGGCGGCTGCGCACCGGCGACCCGGCCGTGGTGGGTCGGGTGGAGCGGGGCCGCTGCCTGCTGGACCTGCGCTGCGTGCCGGCCGCCGCCGACGAGGTCCTGCTCGCCGCCGTGCGGGCGGTGCAGCCGGCCGGACCGGAGTGCTGAGGGTGCACGTCGTCGCTACCGCCGGGCACGTCGACCACGGCAAGTCCACGCTGGTGCGGTCGCTGACCGGGATGGAGCCGGACCGCTGGGCCGAGGAGCGCCGCCGCGGCATGACCATCGACCTCGGCTTCGCCTGGATGGTCTTGCCGTCCGGGCAGCGGCTGGCGTTCGTCGACGTACCGGGACACCAGCGCTTCATCGCGAACATGCTCGCCGGCGTCGGCCCGGTGCCCGCGGTGCTGTTCGTGGTGGCCGCGGACGAAGGGTGGCGCCGGCAGTCCACCGAGCACCTGGCGGCAGTGCACGCCCTGGGCGTGCGCCACGGCCTGCTCGCAGTCACCCGCAGTGACCTGGCCGACCCGAGACCGGCGACGACGACGGCACTGGACCGGATCGCGGCGACCTCGCTGGGCGCGATCGAAGCGGTGGCGGTGTCCGGCCGCACCGGCGCCGGGCTCGACGACCTGCGGGCCGCGCTCGATCGGTTGGTGGCCACGCTGCCGGCGCCAACCGTCGACGGCCGGCTGCGGTTGTGGGTGGACCGGGCGTTCATCGTGCGCGGCAGCGGCACCGTGATCACCGGCACGCTGCGCGCCGGGACGGTCCGGGTGGGCGACGAGCTGGAGGTCGCGCCGGGCGGCGGCCGGGTCCGGGTGCGCGGGATCGAGAGCCTGAAGCAGCGCACCGATGCCGCCCGCGCCGTCGCCCGGGTGGCGCTGAACGTGCGCGGTCCCGGTTCCGGTCCCGGTGCCGGCAAGCTGGCCCGTGGCACGGCGCTGCTCACCCCCGGCAGCTGGCCCTCGGCCGGGGAGGTCGACGTGCGGCTGTCCGGGCCCGTTGCCGAGCTGGCCCGCGAGCTGGTGTTGCACGTCGGCGCGGCCGGGGTGGCGGCTCGGGTCCGGCCGCTGGGCCCCGACACCGCCCGGCTCACGCTGGCCACGGCGCTCCCGCTGTGTCCGGGTGACCGCGGGCTGCTGCGCGACCCCGGCCAGCAGCGGGTGGCCGCCGGCGCGGTGGTGCTCGACGTCGCGCCGCCCGCGCTGCGCCGCCGGGGTGCGACCGCCGGGCGGGCGGCCGAGCTGGCCGGGATGAGCGGCGCCCCGGACCCGGGCGGCGAGGTCCGGCGGCGGGGCGCCGTCCGCCGAGGCGACCTGGTGGCCATGGGGCTGCTCGCCGCCAGTGATCCGGACCCGGTCGGCCCGGTCGCGGTCGCTGGCTGGCTGGTCGACCCGGCGGTGTGGGCGCAGTGGCGGGCCGCCCTGGTCACCGCGGTCGACGACCACGACCGGGCGCACCCGCTGGACCTGGGGCTGGCGCCCGTGGCAGCCCGACGGGCCATCGGCCTGCCCGATCCGCGCCTGCTCGATGCCCTGGTCACTGGTACGCCGACCCTCGTGGCCACCGCCGGCCGGGTGTGTCGCCGCGGGTCGCGCCCGGCGTTCCCGCCGGGCGCGCAGGCCGCGCTGGAGACGCTGCGGGCACGGCTGACCGCGGATCCGTTCGCCGCGCCGGAGCAGCCGGAGCTCGACGCCCTGGGGCTGGCGACGCCGGTGCTGGCGGCGGCGGCCAAGGCCGGTCTCCTGCTGCGGCTGGCCAGCGGCGTGGTGCTGCTGCCGGAGGCCGAGGCCGAGGCCGTCTGCCGACTGCGGGCGCTGGCGCAGCCGTTCACCCTGTCCCAAGCCCGCCAGGTGCTGGGCACCACGCGTCGGGTTGCCGTACCGCTGCTGGAGCACCTGGACGCGGTCGGACAGACCCGCCGGCTGGATGGGATGTCCCGATCCATCGTCGAGTAGACCTGTGGTGGCCGCCCGGAGACGTACGCTTGCCACCCGCGGGCGAGGGTGCCCCCAACACCGGCGAAGCCAGCAGCGAAGGGAGTCGGGAGTGCAGCTGCTCGACACCTTCGGCCGGGTGCACACCGACCTGCGGGTCTCGCTGACCGACCGCTGCAACCTGCGCTGCGCGTACTGCATGCCGGCGGAGGGGCTGTCCTGGCTGGCCAAGCCGGAGCTGCTCACCGACGACGAGGTGTTGCGGCTGGTGCGGGTCGCCGTCGGTCTGGGCATCCGAGAGGTGCGGTTCACCGGTGGTGAGCCGCTGCTGCGCCCCGGCCTGGCCGGCATCGTCGCGGCGGTGGCGCAGCTGCGCCCCCGACCGGAGATCTCGCTGACCACCAATGGCATCGGCCTGGAACGGATGGCCCCGGCCCTGGTGGCCGCCGGACTGGACCGGGTCAACGTCTCGCTGGACACGGTCAACCGGGAGACCTTCGTGCGGCTCTCCCGCCGCGACCGGCTCGACGACGTGCTCGCCGGGCTGGCCGGGGTGGCGGCGGCCGGGCTGGCGCCGGTCAAGGTCAACGCTGTGCTGCTGCGCGGGGTCAACGACGTCGAGGCCGTGGAGCTGCTCGACTACTGCCTGGCGCGCGGATACCAGCTGCGGTTCATTGAGGCAATGCCGCTGGACGCCCAGCATGCCTGGGACCGGTCTCGATTGGTCGCCGCCGAGGAGATCCACGACCGGCTCTCCGCGGCCTTCTCTCTGACCCCGGCCGTCGACCGGGGCAGCGCGCCGGCAGAGACCTGGCTGGTAGACGGCGGCCCGGCTCGGGTCGGCATCATCGCCTCGGTCACCCGGCCGTTCTGCGCCGCCTGCGACCGGGTCCGGCTGACGGCGGACGGTCAGGTGCGCAACTGCCTGTTCGCCCGGACCGAGTCCGACCTGCGCGACTCGATGCGGGCCGGGGCAACGGATGCCGACCTGGCTCGCCGCTGGGTCAAGGCCGTGCTGCCGAAGAAGGCGGGTCACGGTATCAACGACCCGACCTTCATCCAGCCCACCCGACCGATGTCCGCCATCGGCGGATGACCCCGGCGCCGACCGCCGATCGCCGGAGCCGTCCCCTCGCGCCGTACGACGCGCTGGTGCTGGCCGGCGGCCAGGCCCGCCGGCTCGGCGGCATGGACAAGATGGCCATCCCGCTCGGTGGCCGGGGGCTGCTCGACCGGGTGCTTGACGCCGTACCGGACGCGGACCGGGTGGTGGTGGTCGGGCCATCGCGGCCGCTGCCGCGCCCAGTGGCTTGGCGGCGAGAGGACCCGCCGGGCGGCGGCCCGGTGGCGGCAATCGCCGCGGGCCTGCCGGCGACGTCCGCGCCGTTGGTCGCCGTCCTCGCCGGCGACCTGCCGTTCCTGACCGCGAGCGCCATCGGCGCGCTGCGCGCCGCCGTCGGACCGGACGACGACGGTGCCTTGCTGGTCGATGCGGACGAGCGGGCGCAGCTGCTCGCCGGGGTCTGGCGGTCGGCGGCCTTGCGCCCAGCCCTGGCGCGGTTCCCGGAGGTCGCCGGGGTGTCCGTACGCCGGCTGCTGGAGCCGCTGCGAGCCCGGCACCTGGCTACCGGTCCGGCTGCCCTTGCCGCGCCGCCGTGGTGGGACTGCGACACTGCCGACGACGTCGAGCGGGCGAAAGGTTGGCTGTGAGCACACTGGAGGACTGGACTCGCGCGGTCGCCACCGAGCTCGGCCTCGCCGACGCACCGGCCGGTGCCGACGGCTCCGACGACCCCAAGGGTGCCGACGTGCTCGACCGGGACCTGGTGCTGGACCTGGCTCGCGACGTGGCGCACGGCGTGGCCCGGCCGGCGGCTCCGTTGACGACGTACCTGGTCGGCCTGGCTGCCGGGCTGGCTGCGGCTCGGGCCGGGAGTTCCACGGCGGACTGGGACCGAGCGACGCGAGCTGCCGCCAGCCGGATCAGCGCGCTGGCCGCCGCCTGGGGGCCTGCGCCCGAGGACTGAGCGGCCGACTAGCCGGCCGGCGGGCGATGCCGGGCAACCACGGGGGCAGCCGCCCGGCACCGCGTTCGCGGGCGCCACCGGCTCCGGCGGCGCCCGCCCAACTGTAGTCCACCGACGTCGAGCCGACGTCGCGCCGGGCGTGCCGGGCCGGCCGCAACGCCACTGCCCCGCCTGTCGACCGCCGCGGCGAGGCCAAGTGTGGTGAAGTGCGTGCCTTCCGACCGTGAGGAGCGTTCATGAGCGACCGGACATACCGGGTGACCGAGATCGTCGGCACGTCGAGCGACTCGGTCCAGCAAGCCGTCCGC
The DNA here is from genome assembly GCA_017882835.1 of Frankiaceae bacterium. Lineage (GTDB taxonomy): Bacteria > Actinomycetota > Actinomycetes > JADGOU01 > JADGOU01 > JADGOU01. The sequence continues at coordinate 8,996 of JADGOU010000049.1, forward strand.
AACGGCGTACGCCGGGCCAGCGAAACCATCCGGCACCTGGACTGGTTCGAGGTAACCGAGATCCGAGGGCACATCGTCGACAATGACGTGGAGCACTTCCAGGTGACCATGAAGGTCGGCTTCCGGCTCGAAGACGCCTGAGTCGCGTCGGTCGGCTGAGCTGCGCGGTCAGTCCCCGCGCAGCTCAGCCAGCACGGCGTCGGGGTCCGGTTGGGTGGCTGGCGGATGCGGCCAACCGATTGTCCCGTCGCCTTGCCAGCGGGGTACCAGGTGCACGTGCAGATGGGCGACGTGCTGACCGGAGGCCGGGCCGGTGTTCTGCCGCAACGTCAGCCCGTCCGGGCGCAACCGGGCGCGCAACAGCGCCGCCACGGCGTGCGTGGTCCGCATCAGGGCGGCGGCCAGGTCGGCGTCGGTGTCCCACAGGTCGGCCACGTGCCGGCGCGGTATCACCAGCGTGTGCCCGCGGGCGGCCGGGGTAGCGGCCAGGAACGCCAGACAGCGATCGTCGGCGGTGACGACGCGGGCCTGGGCGTGACCGGTGACGATGGCGCAGAACGGGCAGTTCGCTTGGGCGTCCATCTCCGTGCCCACACTCGGGTCCGAAAGACTCACGTCGTGGGGTCGAGCACCAGCTTCCCGACCGTACGTCGGCTGCGTAAGTCCTGGTGCGCGCGGTGCGCCTGCGACAGGGGGTACGTCGCGCCGACGACCGGCCGCAGCGCCCCGCTGGCCACCAGCTCGAACAGCTCCGCCAGCGGTTGGGCGAGCATGCCGGGCCGGCTGAAGCAGTGCGCCAGCCAGAAGCCGATCACGCCGCGGGAGCGGGCCATCAGGTCCGCCGAGGTGATCGGCTTCGGCGCCTGCCGGGACGCCATGCCGTAGGTCACCAGCCGGCCGAACGGCGCCAGCGCGGCGAGTGAGGCGTCGAACACCTGGCCGCCGGACATCTCCAGCACGACGTCCACCGACCGCCCTTCGTTGGCCAGCCGCAGGTCCCGGGTCAGGTTGCCGCTGGTGGCGTCGACCGCGATGTCGGCACCGAGGTCGAGGGCCAGCTCGCGCTTGTCGTCGCCGGACGCCGTAGCGATCACCCGGCCGGCCCCCCAGAGCTGGGCCAGCTGGACGGCCAGGCTGCCCACACCGCCGGCGGCCGCGTGCACCACGACGCTCTCGCCCACGGCCAGGTGCGCCGAGGTCCGCAGGATGTGCCAGGCCGTCGTGCCTTGCAGCACCAGCGCGAGCGCCTGGCCGTCGCTGACGCCGGCCGGGACGTCGAAGACCGTCTCCGGCGGGGCGAGCACCTTCTCGGCGTACCCGCCGCCACCGACCAGCGCGACTACGCGCCGACCATCCGGCGTCCGCCCGGCCACCTCGGCACCCGGGATGAGCGGGAGCTGCTGGCGGGCGAGGTAGGAGTTCTCCGTCTGGTGAGTGTCGGCGTAGTTGACGCCCGCGGCGGTGACCTCGATGAGCTGCATGCCGTCCACCGCCACCGGATCCGGCAGGTCGCGGACTCCGAGCACCTCGGGGCCGCCGAACTCGGTGATCTGGATCGCGCGCATCCGGCTGTGCACCCCTCGTCGTTCGTCGGAGCTGACACGGTACGGCGCGTCGCCCGCGCCGTGGCACACTGCCGGACCGGCCGGCAGCATAAGGGGGTTCGATGGGGCGCTCCGTGTTGGTCACCGGCGGCAACCACGGCATTGGCCTGGCGATCGCCCACGCCTTCGCCGGTCACGCCTTCGCCGGTCACGCCTTCGCCGCGCACGGCGATGCCGTGACCGTGACGCACCGGGGCAGCGGCCCGCCGGCCGGCCTGTTCGGCGTCCGGTGCGACGTCCCCTCCGTCGCCGACGTCGACGCCGCGTTCACCGCCGCCGAAGCCGAGCACGGGCCGGTAGGGGTGGTCGTCTCCAGGCCAACCGGGACAACCTGCTGCTGCGGATGAGCGAAGCCGACTTCGCCGGGGTCGTGGACGCGAACCTGACCGCCGGCTACCGCGTGGCCAAGCGCGCGGCCGGCGGCATGCTCCGGCTGCGCCCGGGCCGACTGATCTTCATTTCCTCCGTGGTCGGCCCAGTGGTTCGGCTGGCCAGGCGAACTACGCCGCCGCCAAGGCCGGGCTGATCGGCCTGGCGCGCTCGCTGGCCCGGGAGCTGGGCTTGCGCTCCATCACCGCGAACGTGGTGGCCCCCGGCTTCGTGCAGACCGACATGACCGCGGACCTGCCCGAGCGCCGGCGCGCCGAGGTGCTGGCCGGTGTCCCGCTGGGCCGGTTCGCCACGCCCGAAGAGGTGGCTGGCGTCGTCACGTTCCTGGCCTCGGCCGCAGCCGGCTACGTCACCGGAGCCGTCGTACCGGTCGACGGCGGCCTCGGGGTGGGCCACTGAGGCGCTGCACTGGCCTAGCTAGCGGTAGCCGAGGCCTGGCTAGCCGGTTGGACGGCGCAACGCCGCCTCCAGCGCCGGACGCTGGCTGGCGAACCACGACTCCCGGCGACGGATCTTCTCGCCCACGCCTGAGCGCCACATTCTCGCCCAGCCACCGCCGACGTTTTCGGCGTTCCAGTGCATCCGGTCGTAAAGCCCGGACAACCGTACGGCGAAGGCGTCGAGCAGGCCGGCCCGGCCGCCGCGGTCGAGCCCGTAGCCGTCGACCAACAGCCGCAGCCGACGAGGAATGTCGGCGCCGTCGTACGCCGGGTCCCGGTCCACCGGGTCGGACAGCGGCACCCAGTGCATGCCGGTGTTGGCCAGCTCGACCAGCCGCGTGGTCCAGCCGGCCAGGTCGAAGTCGATGAGGCCGACTGCAACACCGCCCCGGACCACGACGTTCTGCGGGGTCACGTCGTTGTGGGAGACCAGCCGCGGACCGGCCGGCAGCTGCAGCGATGAGCCGCCCCGCAGATCGCGCCCGAAGGCGAGGCCCGCCAGGACGGCCCACGGCTCGCTGGCGTCGTGCAGCCGGCGCAGCAGCGCGCCGACACCAGCCAAGAGGTCGTCCGCGGCGGCCCACGGCTCCACCGGGTCGCCGGCGATCGCCCCGTCGAGGAACGTCAACACATCGCGGCCGCGACGGTCCCGCCCCAGGAACCGCGGAGCGCCGGCAAAGCCGACTCGCTCGAAGTGGTCGAGGTAGGCGACCACCGCCGGGCTGCCCGGCTGGTGCGGTCGGCGGACCGTGCTCCCGACCCGGACCACCCCCTCGGTGACATCCCCGCGCGGCAACTCGATCTCCGGCTCGTCACCGGCATAGTCGTCATCGGCATCGTCATCGGCATCGTCGTACCGGCGAAAGCACACCGGTCGACCGTAAACCAGGTGTCTGCGGTCGTGGCGGGGATAGGTACAAGCTGCCCCGCACTCTCGCACTTCTCATTGACAGGAGGTCGCCGTGGCGGGCAGCTTCGACGGTCGGGTGGCGCTGGTGACCGGCGGCACCCGGGGGATCGGGTTCGGGATCGCGGCGGAGCTGGCCGCGCGCGGCGCCCGGGTTTGTCTGACCGCGCGCAAGCCCGACGAGCTGGCCGCGGCGGTGAAACGGCTGGGCGGGCCGGACCGGGCGCTCGGCGTGCGCGGCAGCGCCGACGATGTCGATCACCAGGCGGATGCGGTCGCCCAAACCGCCGAGCGGTTCGGGCCGGTCGACGTACTGGTCAACAACGCCGGCATCAACCCGCAGTACGGCCCGCTGGTGCAGGCCGACCTGGCCGCCGTCCGCAAGGTCTTCGACGTCAACGTCACCGGCGCGCTGGGTTGGGTGCAGGCGGTCTGGCGGGCTGGGATGGCCGAGCATGGTGGGGCGGTGCTCAACATCGCCTCGGTTGGTGGCCTGCGACCCGGCTCGATGATTGGCGCCTACAACGCCTCCAAGGCCGCGCTGATCCACCTGACCCGGCAGCTCGCGCTGGAGCTGGCGCCCGGTGTGCGGGTGAACGCCATCGCGCCCGCGGTGGTGAAGACCGACTTCGCCAAGGCGCTCTATGCGGGCAAGGAGGAGCGGGTAGCGGCCGGCTATCCGCTGGGTCGACTCGGTACGCCGCAGGACACGGCGAAGCTGGCGGCGTTCCTGCTCTCCGACGACGCGTCGTGGATCACCGGTGAGTGCGTCACGATCGACGGTGGG